>NZ_SSDO01000162.1:0-12031 GCF_004794395.1 Microbacterium sp. K41
GGGCGGTCGCGACGGCCCCCGCCGACACGACTTCCGCGCCGAGCGACGACGCGAGGATCTCGGGCGCCGGCAGGTGCAGTTCCGCGGGGAGGATGCGGCGGGCGGCGGCGAGCACGGGCTCCACGCTCTCGGCGACCGCGCCGCACACGATCACGCGGGCGGGGTCGTACATGCTGCCGAGCACGCCGACCACACGGGCGACCGTGGCGCCCACTCGCTCGGCGACCCGCAGCGCGTCGGGGTCGCCGGAGGCGGCGAGGGTGAGCACGAGCCGCGGCTCCACGGGGCCGTCCGCCACGAGCCGCCCGAGGGGGCTGTCGGTCGCGGCCTCTCCCGACTCGACGGCGGCGCGTGCCTGGTCCTGCAGGGCATAGCGGAGCCCGAACGCCGAGCCGACGCCGATGATGTGGTCGAACACCACGCCCTCGCCCACGCCGCCGTGGGCACCGTGCAGCACATGCCCGTCGACGACGACTCCGCCACCGAAGCGTTCGCTGGCGAGCAGGGCCACGTAGTCGCGGCAGCCCTGCGCGGCGCCGAGCGTGCCCTCGGCGATCGCGGCGAGCTGGGCGTCGTTCTTCACCTCGACCACGGGTGCCCAGTCGCGCAGGGCCGCGGCGAGGCCGGGGTTGGTGCGCTCCCAGAACCCTTCGGGGTGCGGCGGTGAGATGCCGTCGCGGTCGACCGGGGCGGCAACGCCGACGCACACCGCGAGCACGTGGTCCGCGTCGACCCCGGCCTCGCTGCGGGCGGCCCGCATCCGCTCGACGATCGTGGCCCGGCGGGCCTCGGCGCTCTGGGTCGGGTCGAGCTCGGTGCGGTGATGCACGAGCGTGCGGTCGAGCGGGTCGGCGACCGTGACCGCGAGGTGGGTGTCGCCCGCGTCGACGCCGATCACCACGCCGAGGTCGGGGGAGAGGGCGAACCGTCGGGCGGGGCGTCCGGCGCGGTAGTCGCCCGTGGCCCTGGCGTTGGGCAGCTCGCGCAGCACCTCGGCGCCCACGAGGGTGTCGATCGCGTCGATCGCGGTCGAGCGGGTGAGGGAGGTGCCGGCCATGGCCTCGGTGGCGGTGAACTCGCTGGCGGTCCAGGCGAAGTCGAGGACGGCGCCGACGCTCGCGCGCCCGGTGCCCAATCCCGCCGAGACCTCCGCCACTCCCCTTGACCTTTCTGTCGCCCAGATGAGACAGTACCTCCTGACGGACTAGATTCGCTCACTAGATTTAGTCCGCAGATCTACCGACGGAAGGACAACGGTGTCTGCACGACGAACACGCCCGCTGCGCGGGATCGCCGGAGCGCTCGGCCTGGTTCTCGCCGGTGTCGCGCTCACGAGCTGCGCGGCAGGGGACGGGCCGGAGACCATCCGGTTCACCTTCAGCAAGCGCGAGGCCATCCCGTTCATGACCGACCTGGTCGCGGACTACAACGCCTCCCAGAACGACGTCCGCGTCGAGATCGACACCTCGGGCGTCGACGTGGTCTCTGCCAGCTTCGTCCGCGGCAACCCGCCGGACATCATGCTCGCGAACTACAACTACGAGGTCGCCCGGTTCGTGCAGCGCTGCGCACTCACCGACCTCTCCGACACCGAGGCCGCGGCGGGCATCCGCGACGACCTGCAGCCGCTGATGGACCAGTACGGCTCGTGCGAGGGCCGAACGAGTGCCCTGCCGTACTCGGTCATGGCCGCCTCCGTCATCTACAACACGCAGATCTTCGAGGAGCAGGGGCTCGAGGTGCCGCAGACCTGGGACGAGCTGATCGCCGTGTGCGACCAGCTGCGCGAGGCGGGCATAGACCCCTTCTACGGCACCTTCAAGGACGACTGGACCGTGGCGCAGGGCTGGTACGACTACGCGGTCGGCGGTTCCCTCGACGTGCTCGAGTTCTTCGACGCCCTCGCCGCCGAGGGTACCGACGTGGGTCCCGACTCCCAGGTCTCGTTCCAGAAAAACTTCGCCGAGCCGATGGACAAGATGATGCAGCTCGCGAACGACTACACCAATGAAGACGCCCCGAGTCGCGGCTACGGCGACGGCAACCTCGCCTTCGCGAAGGGCGAGGCGGCGATGTACCTGCAGGGGCCGTGGGCGTTCAGCGAGATCGCGAAGACCGCCCCCGATCTGCCCCTGGGCACCTTCCCACTGCCCATGACCGACGATCCCGACGACCTCGCGGTGCGGGTGAACATGGACCTCGCGGCGATGATCCCCGTGGAGTCCCGGCACCAGGAGGCCGCCCGCGACTTCCTCGAGTACCTCTACCTCCCCGAGAACATCGAGGAGTACAACGCCTCGCAGCTCGGGTTCACCCCGACGACCGACGCGGCAGCGCCGGACGACCCGCGCATCGAGGGCATGATCCCGTACTACGACGACGGCAAGATCTACCAGGGCCCGTCCGTGCTCGTTCCGAAGACCCTGCCGATCTTCAACTATGCGCAGGCCATGGTGCTCGGCGCCGCGCCGTCGTCGATCCTCCGCACGATGGACGCCGACTGGGCCCGTATCGCCTTCCGCGCTCCCATCCCGACCTCGCAGGATTCCGCATCGGCCGAGACAGAGGAGTCCGCGCCATGACCACCACCACCACCGCCACCGACACCGGTGCCAGCACCACCGCGATCGTGACGGGCGGCGAGCGGAAGCTCCGCCGGCACACCCGCCGCGTCGAGCCGATCTACTACCTCTTCCTGCTGCCGACGCTCGTGATCTTCACGCTCGCGATCACCGTCCCCGGCGTGATCGGCATCTTCTTCAGCTTCACCGACTCGATCGGCATCGGTGAATGGAGCTTCAACGGCCTCACCAACTACATCGCCCTGTTCAGCGATCCCGCGATCCTCCAGAGCTACCTGTTCACGTTCGGCTTCTCCATCGCGACCGTGATCGTGGTGAACGTGATCGCGTTCCTGCTCGCGGTCGGGCTCACCTCCCGCATCCGCTTCAAGACCGGACTGCGGACGATCTTCGTGATCCCGATGGTGATCTCGGGCATCATCATCGCCTACGTCTTCAACTTCCTGTTCTCCAACTCGCTGCCCGCGGCGGGGGCCGCGACGGGGGTCGAGTGGCTGCAGACCAGCCTGCTCGCCAACCCCGACCTCGCGTGGGTCGCGATCGTCATCGTCACCGCGTGGCAGGCCGTGCCCGGCACGCTGCTCATCTACATCGCCGGTCTGCTGTCGGTGCCGGGCGAGGTGTACGAGGCGGCCAGCATCGACGGGGCCAGCCGCACGCAGCAGCTCACCCGCATCACCATCCCGCTCGTCGCCGGGTATGTCGTGATCAACGTGATCCTCGGGTTCAAGGGCTTCCTCAACGCCTACGACATCATCGTCGGCCTCACGAACGGCGGACCGGGCACCGCCACCCGCAGCGTGGCCATGACGATCATCGCGGGCTTCAACGGCGGCGACTACGCCTACCAGATGGCCAACGCCACGATCTTCTTCATCGTGGCCGTGCTCATCTCGGTCTTCCAGCTCTCGCTGACCCGCGGAAGGAACACGTTCTGATGACCACGCAGACCCTCACCACGGCCCCGGCCGGCGGCCGGAAGAAGCGCGAGGAGATGGAGCGCGTCAACTGGCCGGGCACCATCATCCTGATCCTCTGCACCGCGACAGTCCTCATCCCGCTGTACGTCACGATCTCGATGGCATTCAAGACCACCGGTCAGGCCGTCGACGGCAACGCGTTCTCGTTCCCCGCGCCGTTCAGCTTCGACGGATTCGTGCAGGCCTGGAACCTCACGAAGTTCCCCGTCGGCGCCGGCATCTCCCTGCTCGTCACGGCGGGAACGGTCGTCGCCACGATCGTGCTCGCGGCCTTCGCCTCGTACGCGATCGTGCGCAACTGGGACCGCCGGCTGTTCCGGTACTCCTTCTTCTACCTGCTCGCGGCGATGTTCATCCCCTTCCCGGTCGTGGCGCTGCCGCAGATCCAGCTCACCGGACGCGTCGGACTCGACAACCCGTTCGGCGTGATCATCCTCGCCACGATGTTCCAGCTGAGCTTCAGCGTGCTGCTGTTCACGGCGTTCCTGCGGTCGATCCCGATCGAGCTGGAGGAGAGCGCCCGCATCGACGGGGCGACCACGTGGCAGACCTTCTGGCGGCTGATCTTCCCGCTGCTCGCCCCCATGAGCGCGACCGTCGGCATCTTCGCGTTCCTCTACGCCTGGAACGACTTCATGATGCCGTCGCTCATCATCTCCGACCCGGCACTGCAGACGCTGCCGGTGCGGCAGAACCTCTTCCAGAACCAGTTCAGCAACAACTACAACGTCGCCTTCGCCTCGTACCTCATGGCGATGGCCCCCGCGATCGTCGCCTACCTCTTCACTCAGCGCTGGGTGATGGAGGGCGTCACGCAGGGTGCCGTCAAGGGCTGACACCGACCACCGCAAGAAAGCAAGGAGTTCCACCCCTCATGACCGATTCGCTGCTCACCGAGACCCGCGAAGACGACAAGACCGCGACCTGGTGGCGCCAGGCGGCCGTCTACCAGATCTACCCCCGCAGCTTCGCCGACGCCGACGGCGACGGACTGGGCGACCTCCCCGGCATCGTCTCCCGTGCCGACTACCTCGCCGAGCTCGGCATCGACGCGGTGTGGCTGAGTCCCTTCTACCCGTCCGAACTCGCCGACGGCGGCTACGACGTGGCCGACTACCGCAACGTCGACCCGCGCCTGGGCACGCTGGCCGACTTCGACGCGATGGTGGAGGCGCTGCACGCGCGCGGCATCCGCGTCGTGGTCGACATCGTCCCCAACCACACCTCCGACCAGCATGCGTGGTTCCAGGAGGCGCTCGCCGCGGGGCGTGGGTCGGCCGCGCGGGAGCGCTACATCTTCCGCGAGGGCACGGGGCCCGACGGTGCGGAGCCGCCCACCGACTGGATCTCGATCTTCGGTGGCAGCGCCTGGGAGCGCGTGGCCGACGGTCAGTGGTACCTGCACAACTTCGCGGTCGAGCAGCCCGACCTCAACTGGGACCACCCCGAGGTGCGCGAGGACTTCCTGACGACACTGCGCTTCTGGTCGGACCGCGGCGTCGACGGGTTCCGCATCGACGTCGCCCACATGCTCACGAAGGACCTCACCGAGCCGCTGCCGTCGCGCGCCCAGCTCGACGCGATGGACCGCTCCTCGGGCACCCACCCGATGATCGACCGCGACGACGTGCACGAGATCTACGCCGAGTGGCGTCGGGTGTTCAACGAGTACGACCCGCCGCGCACCGCCGTCGCCGAGGCGTGGGTGGAGACGCCGGAGCGCCGGGCGAAGTACGCCTCCGCGGAGGGGCTGGGCCAGGCGTTCAACTTCGATCTGCTCGTGGCCGACTTCGATGCGGGCGACTTCCAGCGCATCATCGCCGACAACCTCGCCCAGGCGCACGCGGCAGGGTCGTCGACCACCTGGGTGCTGTCCAACCATGACGTGACCCGCCACGCCACGCGGTACGGCCTTCCTCCGCTGCGCGGTCGCGCGGTGAAGCAGGGCACGGAGTGGGTGCGTGCCGGCGGCCCGGAGGACGGACTCGACCGCGAGGGCGGACTGCGCCGGGCGCACGCCGCGACCCTGCTGCTGCTCGGCCTGCCCGGCAGCGCGTACCTGTATCAGGGCGAGGAGCTCGGGCTGCACGAGGTGGCCGACATCGCGCCGGAGCAGCGGCAGGACCCCGGGTTCTTCCGCGGGGCCGACTTCGATGGTCTCGGTCGCGACGGGTGCCGTGTGCCCCTGCCGTGGACGGCGTCGGGCAGCTCGTACGGGTTCGGCGAGGGCGGCGCGCATCTGCCTCAGCCCGCGTGGTTCGCCGCGGCTGCGGTCGAGGTGGAGGATGCCGACCCCGGTTCCACGCTCAACCTCTACCGCGAGGCTCTGCGGCTGCGGCGGTTGCTGCAGACCGGCGAGAGCCTGGAGTGGAGGGAGACGGGTCGTGCGGACGTGCTGCGGTTCCGTCGTCCGAACGGCTGGGAGGTCGTGACGAACTTCGGCACCGAGCCCTTCGAGCTCGGAGCGGCCGCGGAGGACGCGGTGCTCTCGACCGTGGCGCTGGACGGCTCCGCGCTGCCCGCGGAGGCGACCGCATGGATCGCGCCACGGGGGCTCGTGGGGTGAGTCGGGGGTGACGAAAGGCGGAGGGCGTGGTCGCACGCTCTCCGCCTTTCCCGTCCGCGGAGCGTTCGATTTGATAATGGTTCTCATTAGCGTTTACGCTGGCATCATGAAGAAGCCCGCGCTCGCTCTCGCCCTCGCCTCCGTCGCCGCCCTCTCGCTGGCCGGATGCTCCAGCCCCGCCGCGTCGGGACAGGGCGACGACGGAACGATCACCGTCGTGGCGAGCACCAACGTCTACGGCGACATCGCCGCGCAGATCGGCGGCGACCGCGTCGACGTCGAGTCGATCATCACCTCCGCCTCCCAGGACCCGCACTCCTACGAGGCCAGCGCCCGCGACCGGCTCACGCTCCAGAAAGCCGACCTCGTCGTCGAGAACGGCGGCGGCTACGACGCCTTCATCGACAGCCTGCTGCAGGACGCCCAGGACCCGCACGTCGTCACCGCCGTCGAGTACTCCCACGACTTCCCCGGCAACGAGGGCCATGAGGAGGACGCCCACGACCACGCCGACGCCGACGACGACGCCGCCGCCGACGACGCCCACGACCACGAGCATGCCGAGGGCGAGGACGGTCACGACCACGAGGGCCACAACCACATCGAGGGCTTCAACGAGCACGTGTGGTTCGACCCGCACACGATGATCCACGTGGTCGAGGCCATCGCCGACGAGCTGACGGCGCTCGACCCCGACGGCGCGGACACGTTCGCGACCAACGCCGACGAGCTGGTCGCCGAGCTCGAGGGCTTCGAGTCCGACCTCGAGACGCTCAAGGCCTCCGCCGAGGGCAAGACGGTGTTCCTGACCGAGCCGCTGCCCGGCTACCTCGCCGCGGCCGCCGGTCTCACCGACGTGACGCCCGAGGGCTTCGCCGAGTCGGTCGAGGAGGGCAGCGACGTCGCGCCGGCGGTACTGCTCGAGTCGCTCGATGTGATCGCGTCCGGACAGGTGACCGCCCTGCTGACCAACGCCCAGACGGGCGGTGCCGAGACCGAGCGGGTCGAGAAGGCCGCGGACGACGCCGGAGTGCCGGTGGTCGCCTTCACGGAGCTGCTGGAGGACGGATCGTCGTACTCTGAGTGGATGCGTGACGCGATCCAGAGCCTCGCCGCCGCCGTCCAGTCGTGAGCGGCGCGGTCGACCGCGCGGCGCCCGTGCTCGAGATCGCCGACGGGGCACTGCACCGCGGAGACCGCGAGCTCTGGTCGGGCCTCGATCTCACGGTGCAGCCGGGGGAGTTCATCGCCGTGCTCGGACCCTCCGGGTCGGGCAAGACGACACTCCTGCGCAGCATCCTCGGCCTCCAGCCCCTCTCGCGCGGCACGATCCGCGTGGCAGGTGAGCCCGTGCACCGCGGCAACGCCCGCATCGGCTACATCCCGCAGCAGCGCGCGATCGCCCCCGACACCAGCATGCGTGCCAGGGATCTCGTGGCGCTCGGCGTGCAGGGCAGCCGTTTCGGCCTCCCGTTCCCGCACCGCGGCGACCGCGCGAAGGTCGATGCACTGCTCGACGCGGTCGGCGCCGCGCACTACGCCGACCGTCGGGTGGGGTTGCTGTCCGGCGGAGAGCAGCAGCGGCTCCGCGTGGGACAGGCGCTCGCCGACGAGCCGGCCCTGCTGCTGTGCGACGAGCCGCTGTCGAACCTCGACCTCGCGAACCAGGTGGGCGTCACCGACATCATCGACCGCCAGCGGCGCGAGCGCGGGGCGGCGGTGCTGTTCGTTACGCACGACATCAACCCGATCCTCGGCCGGGTCGACCGCATCCTCTACATCGCCGGCGGGCGCTTCCTGCTCGGCACCCCGGACGAGGTGCTGCAGACGCGCGTGCTCAGCGACCTGTACGGCACACCCGTGTTCGTGCTCCGAGCGGGCGACCGGCTCGTGGTCGTGGGTGTCCCCGACGCCGAGCCCCACCACCTGCACGAGGACCACGACCACGGAGGGGCCGCATGACCGCCGCCGCCCTCCTCGTCCCTGCCGTCGGGTGGGACGACATCTTCTCGTTCCAGGACTACGGCGAGCTCGTCGCCCTGCTCGCGAACTCGATCATCGCCGGGGCGGTGCTCGGCATCGTCGGTGGCCTGATCGGCGTGTTCGTGATGCAGCGTGACCTCGCCTTCGCGGTCCACGGGGTCAGCGAGCTCTCCTTCGCCGGTGCCGCGGCCGCGTTGCTCTTCGGCGGCAGCGTGGTGTTCGGCTCGCTCGGCGGGGCCCTGGTCGCGGCGATCCTCATCGGCGTGCTCGGCGCGAAGGCGCGTGACCGCAACTCGATCGTCGGTGTGCTCATGCCGTTCGGCCTCGGCCTCGGCATCCTCTTCCTGTCGCTGTACGACGGACGCAGCGCCAACCGCTTCAGCCTCCTCACCGGTCAGATCGTGTCGGTGTCGAGCCCCGACCTGGGGTGGCTCATCGGCATCAGCCTCGTCGTGCTGCTCGGGCTGCTGGTGATGTGGAACCCGCTGCGGTTCGATTCGCTCGACCCGGAGTCGGCGGCGGCCCGCGGGGTGCCGACCCGCGCGGTGAGCCTGCTGTTCATGGTGCTGCTGGGCCTGATCGTCGCGGTGAGCGTGCACATCATCGGAGCTCTGCTGGTGATGGCGCTTCTGGTGACACCGGCCGCCGCGGCCATGCGGGTCACGGCGGGTCCGGTCGCGGTGCCGCTGCTGGCCGCGCTGTTCGGCTTCGTCTCGGCGGTCGGCGGCATCCTGCTCGCCCTCGCCGGCACCCTCCCGGTGAGTCCGTACATCACGACGCTGTCGTTCGCGATCTACGTCGTGTGCTGGATCGTGCAGAAGACCCGGTCGCGCGTCCGTCGCGTCTCCGCCTGAGCGCGCTACACTGTAGCGCATGGTAGCGCCCACGAATGTCCGCTTCAGCGAGAGCGTCAGCGAGGCTCTCGGCCGCTACGTACGCATGACGGGGCAGACGAAGTCAGGCGTGGTGAACAGTGCGGTCGAGGAGTGGTTGCGCATGCAGTTGCATCCCCGCATCCGCTTCGTCACGATCGAAACCGGCGAGCGTCGAGCGACTCTGACGGACGGCCCCCAGGTGTGGACGGTGGCGGAGGCGTGGCTGTCGCACGACCCCGCGGAGCGCAGCCCCGAATCGCTCGCCGACACTCTCGGGGTCCCGTCGGGGATGATTGACGCGGCGCTCGACTACTGGGCGGAGCATCGAGCCGAGATCGACGGCATCGTGGAACGGCATCGGATTGCACAGGACGAGGCGCTCGCCGCGTGGGAGCGGCGCCGTGCGATCGACGCCGCGTGAGGTGCGCTTTCTCCTCGACGAGCATTACCCCGGTCGGCTCGCTGTCGTGTTGACCGAGGCTGGTCCCGACACGGTGGCCGTGGTCGACCGCGACGACCTTCGCGGTGCCGATGACACCACAGTCCTGCGGACGGCGACCGAGGAGCGACGTGTCGTGGTGACGGAAGACGTCACCACCTTCGCCATCGCGATGTCCCGACTCCCCGATCACAGTGGAGTGGTGTTCTGTCATCATGAGCGGTTCCCCCGGACCGGGGCTGGACTGGAACGCCTCCGCCACGCCCTGATCGCGTTCTCCGCCGATCCTCCTGCCGCCGCGGGTCACGCGGGGTTCGTCTGGTGGCTGGCCGAGTGACGGGTCATTCGCACTCGGGCTCGTCCCGGTCGGATTCCTCTTCGTGAGGGGGCGCCGCACCGGCGAATGGTGCCGGGCCGCCGCCCTGACGGACGACGGCCCAGGGTTGGAGTCACTCGTCGGACGGGGGACGGTTGCGCCGCACGAGCCACCGTGTGACGTCGAACACGAGGCCACCGGCGAGGAACGACCCCGCGATCAGCATCATCATGCGCAGGCCCTCGTCGGCGGTGGTGGCCGCCGTGCTGAAAGCCATCCACATGCCGATGGCGACGAACACCCACCCCGCGATCATGCGTCCCGAGGGGCGCGAGGCGGAGGGTGTCGAGTGAGCGTTCCTCTTCTCCATCGTCGGCTCCTCCGTCTTGGACTACTCTTCTAACGTACGCGTATGACGGCTATCCGCTGTCATAGGTAGGCGATCATCCCAATATGCGCGCGCGGCACGTGTCGCGATCCGATCCGGAGAGTGACTCCGGTCCCGCCCCCGTCCGCTCCCAGCCCTCGCCAACCCCCTCCGGCCTAGAATCGAAGGCATGGCTCAGCGGAACACCTGGCAGCGCGAACGCGTGCGCGAAGCACTCGCCGACGCCCGCGGTTTCGTCAGCGCACAGAGCCTGCACGCCTCCCTCCGCGACGACAACACCGGCATCGGCCTCGCCACGGTCTACCGCGCACTGGCAGGGCTCGCCGCCTCGGGTGACGCCGACTCGCTGCAGAGCCCGGAGGGCGAGGCGCTGTACCGTGCCTGCTCCACGCAGGGGCACCACCACCACCTGATCTGCCGGTCGTGCGGGCTCACGGTCGAGATCGAGGCGAAGGACGTCGAGCAGTGGGCGCACCGCACCGCCGCTCTGCACGGGTTCACCGACGCCGCGCACGTCGTCGACATCTTCGGGCTGTGCACCCCGTGCGCCAACAAGCGCGAGGCCGGCAGGACAGCGACAGCGTGAGTTCCGCGGCACGAACGGCCTCCCGTCCGGGCCACACGCACCGACACGCGACACCGCCGCGGTCGCCCTGGATCGGCCTCGGTCTCGGCGCCGCGATCGTGGCGGCGCTGTTCCTGATCGATCTGCTGCTCCCGTCGCTGTACCCGGCATCGCTGCCGACCAGGGCGCAGGACGGCCTCACCCTGGCGCTCAGCGTGCTGATCGAAGCGCTGCCGTTCGTGATCCTCGGCGTGCTGCTGTCGATCGTCGTGCAGGTGTGGCTGCCCGCCGACGTCATCCACCGCTGGCTGCCACGCCGCGCGTGGGCCCGGCGCGCGGTGCTGTCCCTCCTCGGGATGCTCATCCCGGTGTGCGAGTGCGGCAACGTCCCCTTCGCGCGCGGTCTGATGATGCGCGGCCTCGCCCCGGCGGAGGCCCTCACCTTCCTGATCGCCGCGCCCATCGTCAACCCGATCGTCATCCTCACCACGCACGCGGCCTTCGGTTGGGACGGCGGCATCCTCGTCGCGCGCCTGGTCGGCGGCTACCTGATCGCGAACCTGATCGGCTGGATCTACAGCCTGCACCCGTCGCCGGACTCGCTGCTCACCCAGCGCTTCGTCGATACGTGCGAGCGCGTGACGCACGAGCCGGGCACCCCGATCCGCCGCAGCCTCACGCAGTTCCTGGTCGAGCTGCGGGCGGTGATGCCGGCGCTCGTGATCGGCTCAGCGCTCGCGGGAGCCGTGCAGGTGCTGATCCCGCGCGACGTGCTGCTGGCGATCGGGTCGAACCCGGTGCTGTCGATCGTGGCGATGATGCTGCTCGCGATCGTGGTCGCCATCTGCTCCAACGTCGACGCGTTCTTCGCGCTGTCGTTCGCGTCCACCTTCTCCAGCGGGGCGATCGTGGCGTTCCTGCTGGTCGGGCCGCTCGTTGACATCAAGATGCTGGCGCTCATGCGCACGACCTTCACCGCGCGCACGCTCGTCGGGATCACCGCGGTCGTGCTCGCCGCGGCCTTCGCGATCGGGATTGGGGTGAACGTCTTTGTCTGAGCAGCAGACACCGCGCGCTCGAGCCGTCGCGACTCGATGGCTGGGCGTCGGACTGGCCTCCGCGGTCGCGGTCGTGACGCTCGGGCTCGCGGTCACCGGGCGCCTGACGCTCTACATCAGCCCCGAGTCGGTCTGGTTCGCGAGTGCGGCCGCCGTGGTCACGCTCGCCGGGGCGGTGTGGTCGTGCACCCTGCCGCTCGGGGCCGAGGACGACCACGGCCACGACCACGGCGACGCCACCGCGGAGCCCGAGCACGCGGACGATGAGGCGTCGCGCAC
>NZ_SSDO01000163.1:0-411 GCF_004794395.1 Microbacterium sp. K41
CTCGCCCGCGCCGTGAGCCAGCACGCGCACCTCGGTGCTGCCGGAGCCGTCCGCCGGGTCGAGCGCGATCGTCAGCCGCAGATGCGCGGTCTCGGTGTCACGCATGGCGGCGAGGGGCACCTCGGCGCCGTCGCGCGGGACGCTCCAGTCCGTCCGCAAGACCGTCGCCCCCGCCGGGCACACCGCGTCCTGCCACGGCTCCGCGCACAGGGCGATGTCGAGCCGCAACCGCGCCGACCCGGACGCGCTCACGCCGAGCCGCACGACCCCGGGATCCGGCGCGTCGGCGCTCACCTGCACGTCCCACTGCACCGGCCGGTCGGGTCGCAGGTCGCGGGCGGCGTCCCAGTCCGCGACCGAGACCAGGCGCAGCACCTGGCCCTGCACCACCTCGGTGGAGGGGGCAGCGAC
>NZ_SSDO01000164.1:0-6917 GCF_004794395.1 Microbacterium sp. K41
CCCGGGCGGCCCGGGCGGGGCCGAGGCGCCGCGACCAGTCGTCGGAGGCGTCGGCCTTGCGCCACTGCAGGTGCAGCGGCTGCATCGATGCGGTGATGCCGGCGGCGGCGATGCGGGCGACGTCGCGGTCGGTGGTGGTCTCCAGGTGCTCGATGCGGTGCGGGGCTCCGGTGGCGCAGCGCGCGCCCGCGGCGAGGTAGGCGTCGACGACCTCGCCGACCGCGCGGTCGCCGATCGCGTGGGTCGCGACCTGGAAGCCGGCGTCGGCGTAGCGCCGCACGGTGCGGGCGTAGGCGGCGGCGTCCTTCCAGAAGGGCTCCGTGCCGCCGCCGGCCGTATCGGGCTCGTACAGCCACGCGGTGCCCGTCTCGACGACCCCGTCGGCGTACAGCTTCACGACGCCGCCGCGCCACCGCTCGCCGCGGCGGTCGCGCATCCGCAGGTTCTCCGCCGTGCGGTCGGCGTCGAACCCGGGCTCGTGGTCGATTGCAGACACGATGCGGAGGGGCAGACCCGGGCCGTGCTCGAGACCGTCGAGCAGGTCGAGCGTGGCGAAGCCGCCGTCCATGATGGTGCCGCCCGTGAGGCCGGAGTCCCGCAGTCCGCGCAGCAGCTCGTGGCCCGCCGCGAGGGTCTGCGTGCGGTCGAGGGCGGGGGCGGCGAGGCGCACGGGCTCGTACGCCGCGAGCTCGCGCAGCTCCCCGGTCGGCCGCCCGTCGCCGTCGACGACGATGCACGAGGAGTCGTCGGTCTCGCGGGCCCCGGTGATGCCGGCGCGGCGGAGACCCTCGTGACTGGCGAGGGCGGTGTGCCCGTCGAACACGATGAACAGGGCGGGGAGCCCGCGCACGGCGTCGTCGATCGCATCGGCGGTCATGGGGAGCTCGTGGAAGACGTCGTAGTCGAGGTTCCAGCCGCGCACCCAGGGGTCGCGGTCGTCGCGCAGCGCGCGGTCGGCCTCGGCGCGCAGGGCCGCCAGGAAGGCGGTGCCGGTGGTGATGCCGCCGAGGTCGACCCCGGCGGTGAGCTCGAGCCCCTGCAGCGGGTGGAGGTGGGCGTCGATGAGCCCCGGGGTGACCGCGGCTCCCGCGAGGTCGTGGACGACGGTGCGCGGGCCGCGCAGTTCCCGCACGAGCGCGTCGTCGCCCACCGCGAGGAAACGGCCGTCGCGCACGGCGAACGCCGAGGCCTCCGGGCGGCGGGGGTCCATGGTCACGACGCGCGCGCCGGTGACGATAGTGTCGGCGTCGAAACCCGTCATGGCGTTCTTCCTCGAGCGAATTGAAAGAGTTTCAATAAAGTAGCAGACACCGAGCAGGAGTGAGCCACGATGACGACATCCCCGCGCAGCGTGGGCCGCCCGTCGACCAGGGTGCTCACCGAGGAGCGGATTCTCACGGCGGCGTTCCGGCTCAGCGCCGAGCGCACACCACGGCAGTTCACGATGACGGCGCTCGCGGAGTCCCTGGGCGTGCGCACCTCGGCGCTCTACCACCACTTCGAGAGCCGCGACGCCGTGATCCGGGCGATGCGCGGGCGGATCAGCCGCGACCTCGCCACCCCCGAGCCCGGGGCCCTGCCACTGGAGGACGCGCTCCTCGCCTGGGCGCACAGCTACCGCGACGCCACGATCGCCGCGCCCCAGGCGATGGTCATGCTCGCCACCTCCCCCATCGACGCCGACGAGGGCTCGTTCGCCGACTACGAGCAGATCGCCCGCCTGCTCGCCGACGATGGCTGGCCCACCGACACCATCGTCGACGCGATCGTCGCCCTGGAGTCCTTCATCATCGGATCCGCCCTCGACGCCCTCGCCCCGGCGGACAACATGTCGCCCGGCGACCTCGCCCCCGCCTACCCGACCTTCGCCGAGGCCGAGCGCGCTCGCGCCCGCCTCAGCTCCGACCCCGCCCGCCGCACGTTCGAGATCGGCGTGCGCGCCCTCATCCACGGCCTCACCGCGTGGGCGCGCGCCGAAAGAGCCTCCGACGCCACCGCGTAGGCTGGACGGGTGGCCTCCCCCGCAGCTGACGACTACCTCAAGACCGTCTACGCCCACACCGAATGGCAGGACGCCCCGATCACCCCGTCGGTGCTGGCGGCCAAGCTCGGCATCGCCCCGTCGTCGGTCACCGAGATGGTGAAGAAGCTCGCCGCCGCGGGGCTCGTGTCGCACGTGCCCTACGGTGCCGTGCGGCTGACCGAAGCCGGGACGACCAGGGCCCTCGCGATGGTGCGGCGCCACCGCCTCATCGAGACCTGGCTCGTGCAGGAGTTCGGCTACGGGTGGGACGAGGTGCACGACGAGGCCGAGGTGCTGGAGCACACCATCAGCGACCGGCTGCTCGAGGGCATCGACGCCCGCCTGGGCCGCCCGCGCTTCGACCCGCACGGCGACGCGATCCCCGACGCCGACGGGCACATCGAGCGGGAGCCGTTCGTGCTGCTCGCCGACGCCGCGGAGGGGCACAGCGGTCGCGTGCTGCGGGTCGACGACCGCGACTCCGACCTGCTGCGGGCTTTGGAGGCCGAGGGGCTCACGGTCGGCAGCACCGTCGAGGTCCTCGCCGACGGCGTGCGCCTGGACGGCGTCGAGCGAGCCCTTCCCGACGGAAGCGCCGGCGTCGTGTGGATCACCGCCTGAGACCTGCCGGAAACACGCGGCCTCTAGGCTGAGCACATGGCACACCGTGACGACATCGAATGCTGGCTCACCGACATGGACGGCGTGCTCGTCCATGAGAACGACGCCATCCCCGGGGCCTCCGAACTGCTCGCCGGGTGGGAGCGCAACGACATCCCCTACCTGGTGCTGACGAACAACTCGATCTTCACCGCCCGCGACCTCTCCGCCCGCCTGCGGCAGAGCGGCCTGGTCGTGCCGGAGGAGCGCATCTGGACCTCGGCGCTCGCGACGGCCGACTTCCTGGCCCAGCAGCTGCCCGGCGGCTCCGCCTTCGTGATCGGCGAGGCCGGCATCCTCACGGCCCTGCACGAGGCGGGCTTCATCATGACCGAGACGAACCCCGACTTCGTGGTGGTCGGCGAGACCCGCAACTACTCGTTCGAGGCGATCACCAAGGCCATCCGTCACATCATCAACGGCTCGCGGTTCATCGTCACCAACCCCGACGCGACGGGCCCGAGCATCGACGGCGTGCTGCCGGCCACCGGCGCGATCGCCGCGCTCATCACGAAGGCGACCGGCAAGGAGCCCTACGTGGTCGGCAAGCCCAACCCGATGATGTTCCGCTCGGCGCTGAACAAGATCGGCGCGCACTCCAAGAAGACGGGCATGATCGGCGACCGCATGGACACCGACATCGTCGCCGGCATCGAGGCCGGCCTGCACACCGTGCTCGTGATGACCGGCATCAGCGATCGGCGCAGCATCGAGCAGTACCCGTTCCGGCCCGACGAGATCGTGGACTCCGTCGCCGACCTGCTGCCGACCATCACCGCATCGATCCCCACGCTGGACGAGGACTGACGTGGGCGCCCTCGACGACGGCGAGCGGATCGCGGCGGCCGACGCCGCGGCCTGGCGCGCCTGGCTCGAGGAGCACCACGAGCGCACCGCGGGCGTGTGGCTGCTGAGCGTGCGCGGCCGCTCCGCCGTCGGCGTCGGCTATGAGGACGCGGTGCGGCAGGCGCTGTGCTTCGGGTGGATCGACGGCCCGGTGCGCAGCTTCGACGACCAGACGAACGGCCAGTGGTTCTCGCCGCGGCGGCCCGGCAGCGGGTGGGCGGCGACGAACAAGGCGCGCATCGCCGAGCTGGAGGCCGCCGGGCTGCTGGCCCCCGCGGGCGTCCGGGCGCTGGAGGTCGCGAAGGCCAACGGCTCGTGGACCCTGCTCGACGGACCGGAGGCGGGCATCGAGCCGCCCGAGCTCACGGCCGCACTCGACGCGGACCCCGCCGCCCGTGAGAACTGGGACGCGTTCCCGAAGTCGGTGAAGAAGTTCGGGCTCACGCACATCGCGATGGCCAAGCGACCGGAGACGAAGGCCGCCCGCATCGCGAAGATCGTGGCGGACGCCGCGGAGGGGAAACGCCCATGACCCAGAACGACCTGCTGTTCCTCGTGCTGATCCTGATCGGGCTCACGTCGCTCACCGTAATCATCGTGCAGTTCGTGCGCTCCCGTCGCGGCCGCGGCTCGGACGACGGGCGTGCCGGCTGGTGGGAAGGCCCCTGGGACGACGACGACCGCCAGCGCTGAGCCCGCGGCCGTCGCCCCGGCCGCGGTCAGGACGCCAGCGAGGCCCCCGGGATCGCGGCCAGCAGCTCCCGCGTGTAGGGGTGCTGCGGGTCGT
Organism: Microbacterium sp. K41; assembly: GCF_004794395.1. NCBI lineage: Bacteria > Bacillati > Actinomycetota > Actinomycetes > Micrococcales > Microbacteriaceae > Microbacterium > Microbacterium sp. K41. Next base: position 4,317 of record NZ_SSDO01000164.1, read on the forward strand.
CGAAGATGCGCTCCGGTGTGCCGCTCTCGACCACGACCCCGCGCTGCATCACGTGCACCTCGTCGGAGATCATCCGCACGACCGCGAGGTCGTGGCTGATGAAGAGGTAGCTGAGGCCGAGGCGCGTCTGCAGCTCCGCCAGCAGATCGAGGATCTGCGCCTGCACCAGCACGTCGAGCGCCGACACGGCTTCGTCGAGCACCACCAGCTCGGGTTCGAGCGCCAGCGCCCGCGCGATCGCCACGCGCTGCCGTTGTCCGCCGGAGAGCTCGTGCGGCAGCCGCTCGACCATCGCGGCCGGGAGCGCCACCTGCTCCAGCAGCTCCAGGACGCGGGCGTGACGCGAGGCCGCGGTGCCGATGCGGTGCACGCGCAGCGGTTCCGCGATCGACTGCTCCACGGTGAACCGCGGGTCGAGCGAGGCGTAGGGGTTCTGGAACACCGGCTGCACGCGGCGGCGCAGCGCGAACAGCTCCTTGCGGCGCAGCGTGGTGAGGTCGAGCCCGTCGAACAGGATCGATCCGGAGGTGGCGTCCTCCAGCCCCAGCACCATGTTCGCGGTCGTGGACTTGCCCGACCCGGACTCCCCCACGATCGACACGGTCGTGCCGCGACGGATCGTGAGGCTCACACCGTCGACCGCCGTGAAGGTCTGCGGCTCCCCGGCCTTGGCGCCGCGCACCGGGAACTCCTTGCGCAGGTCGCGGATCTCCACGAACGGCACGGCGTCGGTCGCGGCCGTGCGCGCGGGCAGGGCGTCGCGCCGGGAGGAGAGGCTCGGCGCCGCGGCCAGCAGCTGCCTGGTGTACTCGTGCTGCGGGTTGCCCAGCACCTGGGCGGACGTGCCCTCCTCGACCACGCGGCCCCGGAACATGACCACGATGCGGTCGGCGCGCTCGGCCGCCAGCGCCAGGTCGTGCGTGATGAGGAAGACCGCGGTCCCGAGCTCGTCGGTGAGCTGATCGAGCTGGTCGAGGATGCGGCGCTGCACCGTGACGTCGAGGGCCGAGGTGGGCTCGTCGGCGATCAGCAGCCGGGGCTTGCACGCGAGCCCCATCGCGATCAGCACGCGCTGGCGCATCCCGCCGGAGAACTCGTGCGGGTACTGCCGTGCGCGCCGGGCGGCGTCGGCGATGCCCACCATCTCCAGCAGCTCGACCACGCGGACCTTCGTCGCCTCGCCGCTGGTGTGACCGTGCACCTCCAGCGCCTCGCCGATCTGCTCCCCCACGCGCATGAGCGGGTTGAGGTTCGACATCGGGTCCTGCGGCACGAGCCCGATCCCGGCGCCGCGCAGCGAGATCATCGCGCTCTCGGGCAGCTCGGTCAGCTCGCGCCCGTCGAAGCGGATGCTGCCCGCCGTGATCACGCCGTTCTCGGGGAGCAGGCGGTTGACGGCGGCGGCGGTCGTGGACTTCCCCGAGCCGGACTCGCCGACCACCGCGACGGTCTCGCCCGCGGCGATGTCGATGTTCACGTCGCTGATCGCGGTGATCAGCTCGGAACCGGTCCGGAAGGCGACGGCGAGGCCGTCGATGCTCAGCACGGGCGGGGTGGTGCTCATGGGGTACTCGTTCCTTCGGGGTCCAGGAGGGCGGGCAGCGCCGCACGCCACAGGGTCTCGGTCGGGGCGATCTCGGCCGCGAGGAGACGGGTGCTCAGGAGCACGGCCGCGGTCCCCGTCGCCGGCACGAGGCCGAGCGCGCAGCCGGTGTAGCCCGGGTGCCACAGCAGGCGCGTGGGGCGGCCGTCGACCGGCACGGTGTCGCTGCGCCAGCCCAGGGCCTGACCGGCGTCCGGGCCGTCGCGGAAGAAGTCGGCGACCGCGTCGGGGTGCCAGAGGTCGGTGTGCCGGTCGGCGTCGGCGAGCGCGGCGCCGAGCGTGAGCAGGTCGTCGACCGTGCCGAACAGGCCCGCGTGTCCGGAGACGCCGCCGAGCGCGTGGAAGCAGTTGCCGTCGTTGACGCTGCCGGCGATCTCGTCCTCCCGCCACGGGAAGTGCCGGCGCGACGTGAGGATCGGGTAGGGGTCGCCCGTGGCCACCATGCGGCGCTCGGCGGCGTCGCCGATGCCGGAGGACGCGACGGGAGGGCCGACGGGGCCGTAGCCCGTGTGCGCGAGTCCCAGCGGCGCGGTGACGAGCTCCCGCACGGCGGCGTCGAGCGGAAGGCCGGTCACCGCGGTGATGAGGCGCCCGAGCAGGATGAAGCCCAGGTCGGAGTAGTGCCGCCCCTCGTCGAGGCCGTAGCGCAGCGGCAGGGCGTCCACGACCGCGTCGGCGGGGGCGGGATCGAGGTACAGCGGCTGCCACTCCCACAGTCCGGCGCGGTGCTGCAGCAGGTGGCGCACCGTGGTGCCGGGAGCGCACGCGGTGCCCGGGAGGAAGCGGTCGACCGGGTCGTCGACGCCGAGGTCGCCCGTGCTCACCAGGCGCAGCAGAGCCGTGGTGGTCGCCGCGACCTTCGACACCGAGGCGAGGTCGAAGGCGGTGTCGCGCGTGACCGGGGTTCCCGCGAGGTCCGCGAGGCCACCCACCGCGACGTCACGCGAGGTGCGCGTGACCACCCCGGCGACCACCGCGCGGGGGGCGGTGTCGCCGCG
>NZ_SSDO01000165.1:0-12277 GCF_004794395.1 Microbacterium sp. K41
CGCTGCCGCGGACACGGGCACCGCGGGGCCGTTCACGGCACCGGGCTCCCCCGCCGGCGCACGGACCCCCGTGCGGGACGCGGATCCCTCAGCCACCGCGGGACGCGCGAGCGGGCGCGAGCGTCAGGTGGCCTGAGCGCCCGGGGTCGTGACGATATCGGCGCGGTCGCGGAAGCCCTCGGCCGTCACCCGGTCGAGCGCCACCTGCTTGCGGATCGCGACGGCCTTCTCGTACAGGCTCGGGTCGCCGTAGCTCGTGAGCACCTTCACCAGCACCGGCAGCAGCTCGATCATGAAGAACAGCGCGGCGATCAGGATGTGCGCCCACAGGATGGCCGGCTCCTTCTCGCTGAGCCGGTTGAGTCCGCTGATCTGGCTGAGCAGCCCCACCGCACCCGCGTTGCCCTGCGCGACCGCATCCGCGCGGGCGTTGTACGCGGCGAGCGTCTGGTCATACGTCTCGCGCGCGGCCGGAAGCTCGTCCTTCGCCTGCTGGCGGTTCTGCGTCTCGGAGGTCGAGGTGTTCTCCTTGGCGGCGGTGCCGGCGGCCGCGAGCTCGTCGTTGGCCGTGCGCAGCTGGGCGGCCAGCGCGTCGTAGGTCTGCTGCGCCTCGGCGAGCTGGGCCTGCGCGGCCTGCGAGCTCGCGCCCTCGCCATTCACCCCGGTGCACCCGGGGACGGTACCAGCGCCCTCGCCCGTCAGCTCGCACTGGTAGAGCACACGCGCCTGGTCGATCACGGCCTGCTGCGCGGTCATCTTCGCGGTGAGGTCGTCGACCGTGGCCTGCGCGGCCGACTCGCTGGCGGACGACGAGTCGGTGCCCGCGACGATCCCGGTCGCCGCCTGGTTCTCCAGTTCCGAGACCCGCTCGGAGGCGGCATCGAGAGCCTTGCGCTCCGGGCCCGATTCGAGCGCCTCCTGATCGGACTGCGCCTGGACGATATTGGTCGCGGCGACCTCGCGAGAGATGTCGTTGTGGAAGATCTGCAGCACGAGCGGCTCCGCCACGACGAAGCCGATGATGGCCGCCATGATCACCCGCGGGATCGCCAGCCCGATGAGCTTCCACACGTTCCTGGTCGAGGTCATGGTCGAGGTGAGGAACCGGTCGAGGTTGAAGATGATGAGCGCCCACACCACCGCGAGCGGCACCGCGAGCCAGATCGCGGCCTGCACACCCGTGGTCAGCGCGAACAGCATCGAGATCGCGGACACCAGCGCGGTGCCGGCGAGCACGAAGAACATCTGCACGAAGCGGGGCGTCTCGCCGGGCACGCGGTCGAGGATCTCGCCCTCCGCGCCGCCGAGGATTGCGAGGGCGCGGAGTCGCTCGGCGGCCGTGCGGCGACGACGGGGCGGGCGGGCGCGACGCGCGCGGGCCGGCTGCTCCTCGGTTGCGGCATCGACGTCGGCGTCCTCCGTCGTCCGCACGGACTCGGCACGCTCCGGAGCGTCGACGAAGGGGTCGGGGTCGGGTCCCGTCGGCTCGAACTCGCGCAGGAAGTCGAGGTCATCCGTCTCGGCGTTCGGGTCGCCGTCGAGGATGATCCGACCCTGCGAGTCGAAGCGACCCGGGCGATGGGCGGAATAGGGCATCCGGACAGGGTACGAAGCCCGCCTTGGAGTCGCTCTCAGGAAAGCCCTGATCAGGCCATCGCGGCGGCGGCGGCCTCGTCCTCGGTGGTGGCGACGAGCTGACCGCACGCCCCGTCGATCTCCTTGCCGCGGGTGTCGCGGAGGGTGGTCGGGATGCCGGCGTCGTTGAGGCGGCGCACGAACTCGTCGGTCACGTCACGCTCGGACGAGGTCCAGATCGACCCGGGCGTCGGGTTCAGCGGGATCGGGTTGACGTGCACCCAGCCGCGACCGCGCTGGTTGAGCTTCTCGGCCAGCAGGTCGGCACGCCAGGCGTGGTCGTTCATGTCCTTGATGAGCGCGTACTCGATCGACACGCGGCGGCCGGTCTTGGCGTAGTAGTCGTAGGCGGCGTCGAGGGCCTCGTCGACCTTCCACCGCGAGTTCACCGGGATGAGCTCGTCGCGCAGGTGGTCGTCGGGCGCGTGCAGCGACAGCGCGAAGGTGACCGGGATGTTCTCGTCGGCGAGCTTCCTGATCGCGGGCACGAGGCCGACCGTGGAGACCGTGATGCCGCGGGCGCTCATGCCCAGGCCGTCGGGCTGCGGCGCGACCATGATGCGCACCGCATCCATCACGCGCTTGTAGTTCGCGAGAGGCTCGCCCATGCCCATGAAGACGATGTTCGACACGCGCTCCATCGAGTGGTCGTCGCGCTTCTTGCCGCCCAGTTCGCCGTTCGCGATCGCCCGGTTGGCCCGCACGATCTGCTCGATGATCTCGGCGGTCGACATGTTGCGGGTCAGCCCCGCCTGGCCGGTCGCGCAGAACGGGCAGTTCATGCCGCAGCCGGCCTGGCTCGACACGCACAGGGTGATGCGGCCGGGGTAGCGCATGAGCACCGACTCGACGAGCGCGCCGTCGTGCAGACGCCACAGGAACTTGATCGTGTCGCCACGGTCGGTCTCCAGCCGGCGCACCTCGGTCATCAGCGGCGGGAGCATGCCCGCGACCAGCTCGTCGCGGATCCCGGCGGGGAGGTCGGTCATCTCGGCCGGGTCGGACGTGTAGTGGCGGAAGTAGTGGGTGGCGAGCTGCTTGGCGCGGAAGCCCGGGAGCCCGAGCTCCTTCACCTTCGAGATGCGCTCGGCCGGGGTGAGGTCGGCCAGGTGCACCGGCGGCTTGCCGCGCTTGGGGCTCGCGAACTGCAGCAGCGGACGGCCCTCGGCGTCTTTCTTCTGCGTCCAGCCCTCGGTCGCCGGGCGCACCTGGGGGCCACGGGTCTCACGGATCGCCCCCGAGCGGGACGACGCGGGCGCTGCCTGGGGGCGTGTCTCGCGCGTGCGGGGGTTCTCAGTCATCCTTCCAGGATACCGGGGGCCGGGTGGGAGCCGGCTGGGCCGGATCAGCCGAGCAGCGGGCGCTGCGCCGTGCGCTGCTGCTCGTACTCCGCGCGGGCCCGCCGGGCGCTGTCGGTCGACGCGACCTCGGCGACCGGCACGTCCCACCAGCCCTCGCCGTCCGGCGCATAGACCGTGGGGTCGCTCTCCACGTGGATCACGGTCGTGCGCTCCGCCGCCTTCGCCGCGCGCACTGCCGCCCGCAGGTCCTCGATCGCGGAGGGACCGGGGGCGACCTCGATCACGTCGACGCCGTAGCTGCGCGCGTTCATGGCGAGGTCGACCGGCAGCACGTCGCCGTGCTGGAAGCTGCGGGCCTGCGCGTCGTACCGACGGTACTTGGTGCCGAAGCGCTCCGACCCGACCGTCTCGGACAGGTGCCCGATCGACGCGAAGCCCTGGTTCTGGATGAGCACCACGATGAGCTTGATGCCCTCCGCCACCGCGGTCGCGAGCTCCGAGCTGAGCATGAGGTAGGAGCCGTCGCCGACCATCACCACCACGTCGCGGTCGTCGCCCGCCGCCTCCAGGCCGCGCTTGACGCCCAGCCCGCCCGCGATCTCGTAGCCCATCGTGGAGAAGGCGTACTCCACGTGGTAGCCGAGCGGGTCGCTGACGCGCCACAGCTTGTGCAGGTCGCCGGGCAGCGAACCCGCGGCCTGCACGATCACGTCACGGTCCGCGACCTCGGCCCGCACCGCCCCGATGATCTCGGGCTGCCCCGGCAGCTCGCGGCCGGTCGGGGCGAGGGCGGCGTCGACCGTCGCGTCCCACTCCCGCTTCTGCGCGGCGGCCTCGTCGGCGAGCTCCGTGCGCACGCGGATGCCGCGCAGCTCGGCGGTCAGCGCCTCCAGCGCCTCCCGGGCGTCGGCGATCACCGGCAGCTGCGTGCCGTGCTTGTAGGCGTCGAACGGGGCGACGTTCACGTTCACGAACACCGCGTCGGGGTGCTGGAAGGCCGACCTCGACGCGGTCGTGAAGTCGCTGTACCGCGTTCCGACGCCGATGATCACGTCGGCCTGGGCCGCGAGCCTGTTCGCGGCCGTGGAGCCGGTGGCGCCGACCCCGCCCAGGTACTGCGGGTGGTCCCACGGCAGCACGCCGCCGCCCGCCTGGGTCGTGCCGACGGGGATGCCGGTCGCCTCGACGAAGTCGCGCAGCGCGCCCTCCGCCTCGGAGTACAGCACACCGCCGCCCGCGATGAGGAACGGCCGCCGCGCCCCGCGGATCGCGGCGACCGCCCTGGCCAGGGGTCCGCGCTCGGGCAGCGGCCGGCGCACGTGCCACTCCCGCTCCTGGAGGAACTCGACCGGCACGTCCAGCGCCTCGGCCTGCACGTCTTCCGGCAGCGCGATCGTCACGGCCCCGGTCTCGGCCGGATCCGTGAGCACCCGCAGCGCGGCGAGCGCCACGGAGAACAGCTGCTCCGGCCGCTGCACCCGGTCGAAGAACACCGACACCGGGCGGAAGGCGTCGTTGACCGTGAGCCCGATGTCGTGCGGTCGCTCCAGCTGCTGCAGCACCGGGTCGGCGACGCGCGTGGCGAAGGTGTCGCTGGGGAGCAGCAGCGCGGGCAGGCGGTTGGTGGTCGCCAGGGCCGCACCCGTGAGCATGTTCGTGGCGCCGGGGCCCACCGAGGCCGTGCTGGCGAACGTCGCGCGGCGGCGGTGCATCCGTGCGAACCCGACGGCCTGGTGCACCATCGCCTGCTCGTTGCGCGCCTGGTGGTACGGCATCAGCTCCGGCTGCTCGAGGTGGTACTGCTGCAGCGCCTGCCCGAGACCGGCGACGTTGCCGTGCCCGAAGATGCCGAACATGCCGGGGATCGTGCGCTCGCGGTGCTCGCCGTCGACCGTCCACTGCTGCGCCAGGAACTCCACCAGCGCCTGGCCGACCGTCATCCGCCTCGTCCGCATCACTGCGCTCCTTCTGCTCGATAGGGAAGCCGCGGGTCGATGTCCTGCCCGCTCCAGCTGTCGCGCACCCACGCGTGCGCAGGGTCGTCGGTGATGAGCCACGAGCGCTCCGGGTCGGGGCCGGCCATCACGTTCAGGTAGTAGAGGTCGTAGCCGGGGGCGGCGACCGCTGGCCCGTGATAGCCGTAGGGCACGAGCGCGACATCGCCCGTGCGCACCATCGCCGAGACGTCGATGTCGCCCGCGTCCGAGGAGTAGGTGGCGAACATCCCGAACGCCGCGTCGGCCGACGCCGCCTGCCCGCCGTCACGCGTGGGCGCGGCCTCGAAGTAGTAGATCTCCTCCAGGCGCGACTCCCGCCCCGGCACGTGGGCGTCGTGCTTGTGCGGCGGGTACGACGACCAGTTCTCGGCGGGCGTGAGCACCTCGCACACGATCAGGCGCTCCGCGTCGAGGGTCGCCGGGGTGCCGAAGTTGTGCACCTGCCGGCTCGACCGCCCCGCCCCGCGCAGCTCGACCGGGGTCTCATCGGCGCGGAGGTGCCGGGTGGCATGCACGACCGTCGTCGGGGCGGAGGCCACCGCGACCCGTCCGGTCCCGCGGATCACGGCGGTCGCAGCGCACGAGAGGTACAGCACGTCGGTGGGACCGTGGAACACGGAGGCCCTCCCGGCGAGGGTCGTCTCCGTCGTCGCGCCGTCCTCGGTGTGCGTCACCGTGAAGGAGCCCGCGAGCGGGACGACGATGCGCTCGACCCCGGTCTCGGCGAGCGCGAGGCTCTCCCCGTCCGCGAGCACGCCCACGCGCAGGCCCGTGTGCGCCCACCCCGGCAGCGCCTCGTCGACCACGCTCTCCCAGCCGTCGCGGCCGAGGGCACCGCGCGGGTGGAACCACGGATCGTTCGCGGTCATGGCGCCTCCTGTCGGTGTCGATCGGATGGTCGGTGTCGTCAGCGGTTCTGCGGGAAGCCGAGGTCGATGCCGCCGTGGGTGGCGGGGTCGAGCCAGCGGCTGGTGACGGCCTTCTCGCGGGTGAAGAAGTCGAACCCGTGCACACCGTACGCCTTGGCGTCGCCGAACAGCGACGCCTTCCACCCGCCGAACGAGTGGTAGGCGACGGGTACCGGGATGGGCACGTTGATGCCGATCATGCCCACCTGCACCTCGTGCTGGAAGCGGCGGGCCGCTCCCCCGTCGTTCGTGAAGATCGCCGTGCCGTTGCCGAAGCGCCCGGAGTTGATCAGGTCGACGCCCTCCTGGAACGTCTCGACCCGCACGACCGAGAGCACCGGGCCGAAGATCTCCTCCGTGTAGGCGCGGGAGTCGGTGGGGATGTCGTCGATCAGGGTGGGGCCGAAGAAGAAGCCGTCCTCGCGCCCGTCCACCGTCAGGCCACGGCCGTCCACCACGATGCGGGCGCCGTCGGCCTCCGCGATGTCGACGTAACCGGAGACCTTCGCCCGGTGCTCCGCGCTGATCAGCGGGCCCATGTCGGGCTCGCCGGTGCCGTCGCCCGCGCCGTCGCCCACCCGCAGCGTCGCGATCCGCTCGGTGATCTTCGCGATGAGCTCGTCCGCGACGGGCTCCACCGCCAGCACGACCGACACGGCCATGCAGCGCTCGCCCGCGGCACCGAAGCCCGCGTTCACGGCCTGATCCGCGACCAGGTCGAGGTCGGCGTCCGGCAGCACCAGCATGTGGTTCTTCGCACCGCCGAGGGCCTGCACGCGCTTGCCGGTGCGCGACGCCGTCTCGTAGATGTACTGCGCGATGGGCGTCGATCCCACGAACGAGATCGACTGCACGGTGTCGCTGTGCAGCAGCCCGTCGACCGCCTGCTTGTCACCCTGCAGGACCGTGAACACCCCGGCGGGCAGCCCCGCCTCGGCCCACAGCTCGGCCAGCCACAGCGCGGCGGACGGGTCCTTCTCGCTCGGCTTGAGGACCACCGCGTTGCCCGCCGCGATCGCCACGGGGAAGAACCACATCGGCACCATCGCCGGGAAGTTGAACGGCGAGATGATGCCCACGACACCCAGCGGCTGCTTGAGCGAGTACACGTCGATCCCGGTCGAGGCGTTCTCCGAGTAGGCGCCCTTGATCAGGTGCGGGAACCCGGTCGCCAGCTCCACGACCTCCTGGCCGCGCAGGATCTCGCCCATCGCGTCAGAGAGCACCTTGCCGTGCTCGGCGGTGATGATCGCGGCGAGCTCGCCCTTGCGGGCGTTCAGCAGCTCCCGGAACGCGAACAGCACGCCCTGCCGCTTCGCGATCGACCACGTGCTCCACTCCGCGAAACCGCGCTCCGCGGACGCGAGGGCCGCGGCGATCTCGGCCTCGTCGGCGAGCGCGACCCTGGCGGTCTCGGCGCCCGTGGCGGGGTTGAACACAGGGGCGGTCCGCCCGCTGGTCGAGGCGTGCGGGGCACCGTCGATCCAGTGGCCGATGACGGGGGTGTCGGAGCTCATGCGGGTCCTTCGGGATCAGGCCGACAGGCCGGGGTGGACGAGGGAGGCGGCGACGTCGATGGCCGCGGCCACGTCGATGTCGGCGGAGTACAGCAGCGTGCGGCCGACCGTGAGGCCGCGCACGCCGGGGAGCGACAGGGCGTCCTCCCACGAGGAGAACGTGTCGTCGGGGTCCGCACCCGCGTCGCCGCCGAGCAGCAGCACGGGCAGGGTGGTCGCGGCGAGCACGCGCTCCATGTCGTCGACCACGGGCAGCTTGAGCCACGTGCTCGCGCTGCTGGCGCCCAGACCGCTCGCGATGGCGATCGACAGCATCACGGCGTCGGGGCTGAGGTCGTTGACGATACGGCCGTCGACGCGGCGGCTCAGGAACGGCTCGAGCATGATCGGCAGGTCGGCGCGGGCCGCCGCGGTCACCGCGTCGGCCGTGGAGGCCAGGGTCGGCGCCGTGCCGTCGTCGTCGAGGTTCACGCGCAGCAGCGCCTTGGCGAAGTCGATGCCCGAGTCCACCATCGCCGGCACGTCGTACCCGGTGTAGCGGTCGTCCATCTCGAAGCTCGCACCCCGCAGCCCGCCGCGGTTCATCGAGCCGACCACGATCTTGTCGTCGAGCAGGCCGAGCACGGCCAGGTCATCGATGATGTCGGGCGTGCCGAGCACCCCGTCGACGCCCGGGTGGCGCAGCGCGATCGCGAGCCGGTCGAGCAGCTCGTAGCGGTCGGCCATGGCGTAGGGCTCCGCGCCCACCGCGAGGGCTCCGCGTGCGGGATGGTCGGCCGCGATGATGAACAGCCGTCCGTCGCCGCGGATGATGTCGCGGCGACGACGCGCGGCCAGCAGCTCGCGGATCGCCCGGGGGGACTCGGCCCGCACGGTGCGCAGTCGCTCGAAGTCCTCTTGCGTCAGTGCTGTCATGTCACGCATCTCCGTTCACGACCTCCGCGATCTCGCGCTCGGTCGGCATCGCCGTGGAGCACTCGCGGCGGCCGGCGACGATGCCGCCCGCCACGTTGGCCCACGTCAGGGTCTTCTCCAGCGGCCACCCGGCGAGCAGCCCGTGGCACAGCGCACCGCCGAACGCGTCGCCCGCCCCGAGGCCGTTGACCACGGCGACCTGTCGCGCCGGGATCTCGACGCGCTCCGTGGCGGTCTTGGCGAGCACGCCGCGGGGGCCCTGCTTCACGATCGCGAGCTCCACGCCGCGGTCGAGCAGGGCGTCGGCGGCGCGCTCGGGATCGGTCTCGCCGACCGCGACCTCGCACTCCTCGCGGTTGCCGACGGCGACCGTGGCGAAGCCCAGCGCCCGCTGGACCCACGGTCGTGCGGCCTCGGCCGACTCCCAGAACATCGGGCGGTAGTCGAGGTCGAACACGGTGTGCGCTCGGCGGCCGCGCTGTTCCAGCAGCTCCAGGTGGGTCGTGCGGCTGGGGTCCTCGCTGAGGCCGGTCGCGGTGAACCACACCAGGGCCGTGTCGCGCACGGTGGCGGCGTCGACGTCGTCCGGCCGGAGCTGGAGGTCGGGCGCCGACGGCTCGCGGTAGAAGTAGAGCGGGAAGTCGTCGGGCGGGAAGATCTCGCAGAACGTGATCGGGGTCTTGTAATCGGGGTCGGTGGCGACGAACCGGCTCGACACCCCGAGGCGCTCCAGCTCGTCGCGCAGGTACTGCCCGAACGGGTCGTCGCCCACACGGGAGAACAGCGCGGTGTCGTGGCCGTACCGGGCGGCGGCGACCGCGACGTTGGCGGCGCTGCCGCCGAGGTACTTGCCGAAGCTCGTGACCTCGCCGAGCCCCACGCCGTCCTGCAGCGGGTACAGGTCGACGCCGAGGCGTCCGATGCTGAGGATCTCGGTCGCCCGTGGTCGCTCGCTCATCGCCCCGCCTCCTCTCGCTGCATTTGTCCTAACATTAGCACTATTGTGCTCCCACCCGTGCGGCCGTCACCGGATCGCGCGCCGCAGGCTGACCACGCCGCCGCCCGCCACTCGCGCACCGCGGGTGTCCAGGGCGTCCTCCTGCACCTCACCGCGCAGATCGGTACGCGCCCACGCACCCTCGGCCGCGAACGCCAGGTCGCGCTCGCCGTCGAGGTAGTTCACGAAGCGCAGCTCGGCCTCGTCGTCCACGCGTCGCGCCGACTCGAGCACCACGTCACCCGACAGCTCCGCACGGAACGCGGGCTCCGGCAGCGGCCCGTCCGTCTCTCCGGTGCCCCGCACCACGAGCGGCTCGTGCCGGAACAGGTCGGACGCCCGCACCGCCGTCGCATCGTCGGCACCGACCAGGATCGCCAGCTCGGTGTGCACCGGCACCCCCAGGTACTGCGCGCCGGGCACCGGGATCTCGGAGCCGGCCGGCTCATCGCGCAGCGGGTGCAGGTTCACGCTCATCATCCCCACCGAGCGGGACAGCGTCACCGCAAGGGCGTCCTGCTCCCCCGCGGTCGACACGAGCTCGTACTCCGACAGCTTCTGCACCAGCACCGCCGTCGAGCCCGCCGCGGCGAACCGGTACGCGGGGTAGGTCGGCAGCGGGAACTCGCCCCAGCCGCCCTCGGCCTCGCGCCCGCGCACCGTGAGCCCGTACTGACCGGCGCTGCGCGACGACTCCAGCCCCGCGGCCCCGGTGGGCACGAGCACCCGCAGCCGGTGGTCGGACGCGGTGTTGACGTAGTCGATGCCCACCCGGAGGAAGCCCTCGCCCTCGCGCAGCTCGACCGTGGTCTCGGTCACCAGCGGCACGGTCGCGGCGCCGCGACGACGGTCGGCGTCCAGGCGCTCCGGCAGGTCGTACACGCGGCGGATGCGCAGTCGCCCGCGCAGCGGCCCCTCCTCGACCACCGTCACCTCGACCGACGCCGGGGCGGTCACGGCGGAGGCGGGGTCGACCGGCCCGTAGTTGTACGAGTCGCCGCAGTCGCCCTCGTCGACCAGGGCCAGGGCGCCGTCGATCGCGGAGCCGTCCGCGCCGTCGATGCGCACCGTGCCGTCGGGGTTCACGGTCGCGGTCAGCGCCGCGTTCGACAGCGAGGTCGCAGTCACCCGCACGGGGTCGAGGGGCGCGGGGGCCGAGGTCTCCGACACGGCCGCGAGCGCGACACCGTCGAGGTCGACCGCGAGCAGCGCCCGGTGCCGCGGATCCGCGATGGTCTCCACGTGCCATAGGTCTTCGCCCGCGGCATCGGCGGCCACGCGCTCCTCCAGCTCGACCGTGAACGCGGCCAGATCCCACACCCCGCGGGGGCTCTCGGCCACCTCGAAGCGCAGCGACCGCTCGCCCCACGCATAGCCGTTGATCTGCTGCCCGAACAACTCGCGCCCGTGGATGCGGCGCAGGAGCTTGGGCAGGTCGGCCGTGCGCAACTGCTCGTCGCCCAGCACCGTGGGCAGCGGGTCGAGCACCTGCACCCCGGGGGCGCGGCCCGCGGGATCCACACCGTGCAGCGTGACCTCCACCTGCGCGCGCCGGGCGAAGCCGGACGGGTTGAACACCAGGTGCTGAGCGGGGCTCACCGACACCGCCAGGTCGCGCAGCACGCTGTCGATCACGCCGCGGGCGATGTGCCCGGCCGTGTGGATGCGGGTGCCCACCTGCTCCGCGGTGCTGTCGACGCCGCAGCCGGTGACCGAGTCGTGCGCGGTGCTCTCCACGAGGCGGTACCACGCCGTGTCGAAGAACGAACGGTGGTCGCGCGTGCCGTACAGCAGGTCGAGCCGTTCGGCCGCGGCGAGGGCCTGCTCCGAGCGGGCCATCTCGCGCTTGAGGTTCGTGCGGATCGAGAAGACGCCGGGCAGCAGGTTGCCGCGGGCGTGCGAGCGCATCTCCCCGCGCACCTGGGGCAGCGCGGCGAGCGCGTCCGCATCGGTCGCGTAGCGCGCGAGGTGCTCGTCGAGCGTCGCGATCGACAGGCGGGGCTCACCGCCGGCCGCGTCGTAGTCGCGGATCACCTCGGCCAGGTCCTCCGGGGGCGCGGAGTGGTCGGTGCCGAGCATCGCCAGCACGGGGTCGTCGCCGTACCACGACGCGGTGCGGGCGGCGTAGTCGGGGGCGAGCGCGGGGAGCTGACCGGGCAGGGCGAACATGTCGAGGCCGTTGCCGTAGCCGTCGAACAGGTACTCGCAGCGCACCGCGTCGCCGTTGGGCGCGACCCAGGAGAACGCGTGCTCCTGCACGTCACCGGGCACGCCGCGCCACAGGGCGCTGTGCCGGATGCCGAAGCCCGCCAGGATCTGCGGCATCTGCGCCGCGTGGCCGAACATGTCGGGCAGGTAGCCGACGGGCATGGTGCGGCCGAGGCGGGCGCTCGCGCCGCGGCCCAGCTCCAGGTTGCGCACGATGGTCTCGCCGTCGCAGCCGAACTCGTCGAGCAGGATCAGGAAGGGGCCGATGCTCAGCTGCCCGCTCTCGACGAGTGCCACCACGCGGTCGCGCATGTCGGGGCGCATCTCCAGGTAGTCCTCGATGGCCGCGGCCTGCCCGTCGAGCGTGAACCGGTACGACGGCTCCGCCTCGAGGATGCCGATCAGGCGGTCGAGCATGTGCACGAGCCGCAGGCGGAACACGTCGTGCGGCTCGTACCACTCGCGGTCCCAGTGGGTGTGGGGGACGACGACGATCTCACTGCTCACGGGCGGGGACTCCTGTATCTCGGGGGGTTCGGGCGGCGCTCAGGCGCACAGGGCGGCGATGCTGCGGTCGGGGTGCAGCAGGTAGTACGGGCCGGCGGCGGGATCGCCGGAGAAGGAGGCGCGGTCGCCGTGCACGGCACGACGCTCGCCCGCACCGTCGACGAGGATGAGCCCGTCGGCGTCGATCGCGAGCAGGTCGCCGTCCACGCGCAGCAGCACGGGCGCGGTGAACAGCTCGGGCACGGTGAGGCCGTCGCGCACGGCGACGCCGCCCATGATCGCGGTGCGGCCG
>NZ_SSDO01000166.1:0-359 GCF_004794395.1 Microbacterium sp. K41
CGGACGGCAGCGACAGCTCCCCGAGCGCGGCAAGAGCGCGGGCGACCGCGGCCGACGTGCCCTCCACGAGCGCGACGCGCGCGGTGGGCGGCATGTGCAGCGGGGCGCGGTTCTCCAGCTCCGAGCGCGCGTAGCCCGCCTGGTTCCACGTCGCGAGGGCCTTGGCGACCGCGCCGTCCACCCCCACCAGATGCACCGGAGCCCCGGGGGCGGCCAGCGCGGCAGCGTTCGACCACCAGCGCAGACACGCCTCGCCGATCCGCAAGTCGGGCGACTGCAGCATGCGCGGCCCGTCCAGCAGCACGACCGCGCGGTACCCGCCCTCCGCGAGGGGCTCGGCGCCGCTCGAGCCCAGGGGC
>NZ_SSDO01000167.1:0-11855 GCF_004794395.1 Microbacterium sp. K41
CTCGACGAGGGCCTCGGCCGCCGAGGCGTCGTCATGGCCGATCGCGATGCCCGCGCTCGCGACCGCCAGCACCCCGACCACGAGCGCCGGCAGCACGACGTGTCGACGGGGAAGCGGCGGATGCACGCGCAGGCCGCGCCGGAAGGGTGCCTCGACGAAGGCGTAGGAGAGCGCGGCGACGAGGATGGACAGCGCCGCCGTCACGACCGCGACGAGCAGTGGCTGCGCCGCGAGCGGAGTGGCCCCCAGGATCAGCAGCAGCGGCCAGTGCCACAGGTACACCGCGTACGAGCGCTCGCCCAGCCAGGACAGCGGGGCCGCATCCAGCACACGGCCGAGCGGCGGCACCGTCGCCGCCGACCAGATCAGGCCGAGAGCGGCGAGGCTGGCCAGCGCGAGGCCGCCGTGCGCGGCAGCGGGAGATGCGTCCGACAGCACCACGGCGAGCGCGACCAGCACGCCGAGCGAGGCGACGCCGAGAGCCGTCCGCGCCACGGCCCGCCGACCGGTGGCCATGCGCACCTCTCCCGCTCCCATCCCGACGGCGAGAGCGACGCCCAGCAGCAGTCCGAACGCGTGGGTGTCGGTGCCGAAGTAGGCGCGGGTCGGCGATCCCAGCGGCGGCGCCGACAGCAGCACCATCGCCCCCGCTGACAGCACGGCCAGCACGAGGGCGAGGACGACGACGGCGCGGCGGCGCCAGCGCACGACCACCAGCAGCAGGACCAGCAGCAACGGCCAGATCAGGTAGAACTGCTCCTCGACCGCCAGCGACCACAGGTTGGTGAACAGGTCGGGCTGGTCGGCTTGGAAGTAGTCGCCGTCCGCGGCGATCGCCAGCCAGTTCGAGCTGAACGTGAGAGCGCCGATCAACTGACGCCGGATGCCCGACAGCAGGTGCGGAGCGACCAGGAAGGCGAGCGGGATGCAGACGGCCAGCACGAGCGCGAGTGCAGGCAGGATGCGTCGGGCGCGCCGCGCCCAGAACGCGCCGAGCGACACCCGGCCGGTGCGCGCGCGTTCGCGCAGCAGGAGTCGGGTGACGATGAAGCCGCTCACGACGAAGAAGACGTCGACGCCGATCAATCCGCCGGGCACCGCGGCGGGGAGGAGGTGGTAGCCGAGGACGGCGACGACGGCCAGTGCGCGAAGTCCGGTCAGCCCGGAGACGCGAGAGGAGGGGGACGCCGAGGCGGCGGAGGAGGAGGCGAGGAAAGGCATGAGGATGTCACTTCGATTCGGACGGTAACACGCTAGACGTTACCCGGTATTCCTGAGTGCCCTCCTGTCGCGCCGGGGCGAGCGCCCGTCGGCCCCAATGTCGGCGGTGTCCACGAAGATGGGGGGATGAGCGATGTGCTCGAACGCTTCACGCCCGCCACCCAGGACTGGTTCCGCGGCGCCTTCACCGCGCCCACTCCCGCCCAGGCGGGGGCGTGGGAGGCGATCTCGGCGGGCAAGCACGCGCTCGTGGTCGCGCCGACGGGCTCAGGCAAGACGCTGTCGGCGTTCCTCTGGGCGATCGACAGCGTGTTCCGCGAGCGCGCCGAGGCGCCCGTGGACGCAGACTCCGGGCGCACGCGCATCCTCTACATCTCCCCGCTGAAGGCGCTGGGCGTCGACGTCGAGCGCAACCTGCGGTCCCCGCTGATCGGGATCGGGCAGTCCGCGCGGCGGCTGGGGCTCGCCGCCCCCGCGGTCACGGTCGGGGTGCGCTCGGGCGACACCACCTCCAGCGACCGGCGCAAGCTCGTGTCCGACCCGCCCGACATCCTCATCACCACACCCGAGTCGCTGTACCTGATGCTCACCAGCCGCGCCGGGGAGACCCTGCGCGACGTGCACACCGTGATCATCGATGAGGTGCACGCCGTGGCAGCCACCAAGCGTGGCGCGCATCTGGCGGTCAGCCTGGAACGCCTCGACGCGCTGCGGGCCGCGCACGGCAACGAGAAGCCGGCGCAGCGGATCGGGCTGTCCGCCACCGTGCGACCCATCGACGAGGTCGCGCGGTTCCTCGGCGGAGCCGACCCGGTCGAGATCGTGGCCCCGCCGGCGTCCAAGACGTTCGAGCTGGGCGTGGTCGTGCCGATGGACGACATGACCAACCCGCCGCCGCCCCCCGGTGCGCCGCCCGAGGCACCGGGGATCGACGCGGAGTACACCGAGGTGACCGGTTCGGTGTGGCCGCACGTGGAGGAGGCGATCGTCGACCGCATCCTCCAGAACAACTCGACCATCGTGTTCGCGAACTCCCGCCGCCTCGCGGAGCGGCTGACGGGACGCCTCAACGAGATCTACTCCGAGCGGATCGGGGTCGCGCTTCCCGAGGCGTCCGTGCCCGCGGCGATGATGGCGCAGGCGGGGGCGACCGCGGGAGCGGATCCGGTGCTCGCCAAGGCCCATCACGGTTCGGTGTCGAAGGAGCAGCGGGCGCAGGTCGAGGAGGAGCTGAAGTCGGGAGTGCTGCGCTGCGTCGTCGCGACCAGCAGCCTGGAGCTGGGCATCGACATGGGCGCGGTCGACCTGGTGATCCAGGTCGAGGCTCCGCCGTCCGCCGCCTCCGGGCTCCAGCGCGTCGGGCGCGCCGGGCACCAGGTGGGCGAGATCAGTCGCGCCGCCCTGTTCCCCAAGCACCGCGGCGACGTGCTGCACACGGCGATCGTCACGGAGCGCATGCTCGCCGGCAAGATCGAGGCCATCCAGGTGCCGCGCAACCCGCTCGACATCCTCGCGCAGCAGACCGTGGCGGCGAGCGCCCTCGGCGCCATCAGCGTGGAGGAGTGGTTCGAGACCGTGCGGCGGTCCGCGCCGTTCCAGTCCCTTCCGCGCTCGGCGTATGAGGCCACGCTCGACCTGCTCGCCGGCCGCTTCCCCTCGGACGAGTTCGCCGAGCTGCGGCCGCGTCTGGTGTGGGATCGCGACGCGGGCACCCTGACCGGTCGCCCCGGGGCGCAGCGCATCGCGGTGACCAGCGGCGGCACGATCCCCGACCGCGGGCTGTTCGGGGTGTTCGTCGCGGGCGAGTCGACCGGGGCGCGGGTCGGCGAGCTCGACGAGGAGATGGTGTACGAGTCGCGCGTGGGCGACGTGTTCACGCTCGGCACCACGAGCTGGCGCATCGCCGAGATCACGCACGACCGCGTGAACGTGATCCCCGCATACGGCCAGCCGGGCAAGGTGCCGTTCTGGCACGGTGACGGGATCGGCCGGCCGTTCGAGCTCGGTGAGGCCCTGGGCGCGTTCTCCCGCGAGGTGTCGTCCGCCTCGCCGGAGAAGGCGCAGCAGCGGCTGATCGAGGCCGGGCTCGACGAGCAGGCGCGCGCCAACCTGATGGCGCACCTGACCGAGCAGCGCGAGGCGACGGGCACCCTCCCGACGGACCGCACCCTTACGGTCGAACGCGGTCACGACGAGGTCGGCGACTGGCGCGTGATCCTCCATTCCCCGTACGGCATGAAGGTGCACGCGCCCTGGGCCCTCGCGATCAACGCGCGGGTGCGCGAGCGGCTGGGCGTCGAGGGCTCCGCCGTGGCGAGCGACGACGGCATCATCGTGCGCATCCCCGACGCCGAGGCCGAGCCGCCCGGCGCCGAGTTGTTCGTGTTCGACCCCGACGAGCTGGAGCAGCTCGTGACCCAGGAGGTGGGGGGTTCGGCGCTGTTCGCCTCCCGGTTCCGCGAGTGCGCGGCGCGGGCGCTGCTCATGCCCCGCACGAACCCCAACCGGCGCACGCCCCTGTGGCAGCAGCGGCAGCGGTCGGCGCAGCTGCTCGAGGTCGCCCGCCGGCACCCC
The DNA here is from genome assembly GCF_004794395.1 of Microbacterium sp. K41. Taxonomy (NCBI): domain Bacteria; kingdom Bacillati; phylum Actinomycetota; class Actinomycetes; order Micrococcales; family Microbacteriaceae; genus Microbacterium; species Microbacterium sp. K41. The sequence goes on from NZ_SSDO01000167.1 coordinate 3,796, forward strand.
ACGTTCCCGGTGATCCTGGAGACGCTGCGCGAGGTGCTGCAGGACGTGTACGACCTGCCGTCCCTGCGCAAGCTCGCGACCGCGATCGGCGACCGCCGCGTGCGGCTCGTGGAGACCCAGCCCGGCCAGCCCTCCCCCTACGCCCGCGACCTGCTGTTCGGGTATGTCGGCGCGTTCATGTACGAGGGCGACTCGCCGCTGGCCGAACGCCGGGCGGCCGCCCTCTCCGTCGACCCCGCACTGCTGGGCGAGCTGCTGGGCACGGTGGAGCTGCGCGAGCTGCTCGACCCCGACGTGATCGCGCAGTTCGAGCGCGAGGCACAGCGCCTCGACCCCGAGCGGCGGGTGCGCGGTCTGGAGGGCGTGGCCGACCTGCTGCGCATGCTAGGCCCGCTCGACGCCGACGAGGTGTCGGCGCGACTCGACCCCGACCCGACCGCCGGCGCCAGCGCCGCAACGCTGCTAGATGAGCTGATCGGCGCCCGCCGTGCCATCCCGGTCACCGTGGCCGGTGTCGCCAGGGTGGCCGCGATCGAAGACGCCGGTCGGCTGCGCGACGCCCTCGGCGCGGCCCTGCCCACGGGGATCCCGGTCGCGTTCCTCGAGCCGGTCGCCGATCCCCTGGGCGACCTGGTGGCGCGGTACGCCCGGACGCACGGGCCCTTCACGACCACGGCCGTCGCAACCCGGTTCGGTCTCGGCGCCGCGGTCGCCCGGCACACGCTGCAGCGCCTGGAGACGAACGGTCGTCTGACCAGCGGCTACTTCCTGCCGACCGCGGCGGGCAGCGGCGACGACCTCGAGTGGTGCGACACCGAGGTCCTGCGACGGCTGCGCATGCGCTCGCTCGCGGCGATCCGCGGGTCCGTCGAGCCGGTGTCGCCGGAGGCCTACGCGCGATTCCTGCCCGACTGGCAGCACCTCGGTCGGCCGCTGGAGGGCATCGACGGCGTGCTCACCGTGATCGAGCAGTTCGCGGGTGTGCCGATCCCCGCGAGCGCGTGGGAGTCGCTCGTGCTGCCGTCGCGGGTGCGCGACTACTCCCCCGCGATGCTCGACGAGCTCACGGCCGCGGGCGAGGTGATCTGGTCGGGCCACGGCACGCTTCCGGGCCGCGACGGCTGGGTGTCGCTGCACCCCGTCGACCTCGCCCCGTTCACGCTTCCCGAGCCCGACGCCGAGATCGCCGCGGACTCCCTGGAGGCCCGGCTGCTCGACGCCCTCGCCGCGGGCGGCGCCTACTTCGCGGCGCAGCTGAAGGACATGACCGGAGCCGAGAACGAGCAGTCGGTGCTCGAGGCGCTGTGGGCCCTGACCTGGTCGGGGCACGTGACGAACGACACCTTCGCGCCCATCCGCTCGCTGCTCGCGGGCGGATCGCAGGCGCACAAGGTGAAGCGGCGTGCCCCCCGCGCGCGCACCTACCGCGGGATGTCGCTCACGCGCACGGCACCGCGGCCGACCTCGATCGGCGGACGCTGGTCTCTGCTGCCGGCGATCGAGACGGATGCCGCGCGACGCGCCACCGTGACCGCCGGGCTCCTGCTCGACCGCTACGGCGTGGTGACCCGCGGCGCGGTGCAGGCGGAGGGCGTGCCCGGCGGTTTCGCCCAGGCGTACCGCGTGCTGGCGGGCTTCGAGGAGGCGGGACACTGCCGGCGCGGTTATGTGATCGAGAAGCTCGGCGCCGCGCAGTTCGCGGCCTCGGCGACGGTCGACCGGCTGCGCACCTACGCGGGGCTCGCGGATCCGCCGCCCCGCACGGCCGTGACCCTCGCGGCCACCGACCCCGCGAACCCCTATGGCGCCGCGCTCGGCTGGCCGAAGCTCGACGGCGTGTCGCACCGGCCCGGGCGCAAGGCGGGCGGTCTCGTGGTGCTGGTCGACGGCGCGCTGGTGCTGTCGCTCGAGCGCGGCGGGCGCACGGTGCTGTGCTTCACCGACGACCCCGAGGTGCTGCGCGCCGCGACCGCCGACCTCGCGGCGACCGCCCGCGACCGCCGCCTCGACACCCTCACGGTGGAGAAGGTCAACGGCGAGGGCGTCTACGGCACCGAGCTCGCTACCGCCCTGCAGGAGGCCGGGTTCGTGCAGACGCCGCGGGGGTTCACGCTCCGCAAGGCCGTCTGAGCACTCCCGCGCGCTCGTCGCCGCCACCCCGCCCGCCCGACACCTACCCTGGAGCCATGGTCAGAGAGTTCAGCGCCGGCGTCCGCACCCTGTTCCGCGGCTTCGGTGTGTGGCGCACGCGCCCGGGGCTCATGGCGCTCGGGCTGATCCCCGCGGTGATCGCCGTGATCGTGCTGGCCGCTGCGATCATCCCGCTCATCATCGGGATGCCGTCGATCTCGTCGTGGCTGACGCCGTTCGCCGACCGGTGGGACGAGCCCTGGCGCGGTCTGCTGCGCACGGCCGTCGGTCTCGTGGTGGTCGCGGCCGCCCTGGCCCTGGCCAGCTCGGTGTTCAGCGCCCTCACCCTCACGATCGGCGACCCGTTCTACCAGCGCATCTGGCACGCGGTCGAGGTCGACCTCGACCACCCGCCCGCGACGGACGGCGGCGGGTTCTGGACCACCGTCGGCGAGGGCCTGCGGCTGGTGGTCCTCGGCATCCTGATCGCGCTGCTCGTGCTGGTGCTCGGCCTGATCCCGGCGGTCGGCGGCGTCCTGGCCCCGGTGATGGGCGTGATCCTGACCGGACGGCTGCTGGCGCGCGAGCTGACCGGGCGCGCGTTCGATGCGCGTGAGCTCAGCCCGTCCGACCGCGCTGTCCTGTTCTCCGGCAGCAGGGCGCGCGTGCTGGGCTTCGGCGTCGCGACGCAGCTGTGCTTCCTGATCCCCGGCGGCGCGATCGCGGTGATGCCCGCTGCGGTCGCCGGGAGCACGATGCTCGCCCGCGACATGATGACCCGCCGGCCCCTGCCCGCGGCGACCGCCCCGTCCGACGCCGCCGCTCCGCCCGCCGTGACGCCGCCCTCACCGGACGGGAGGCGCTGATGCCCGAGGGCGATACCGTCTTCCGCACCGCACGGCGTCTCGACGAGGCACTGGCGGGTGCCGAGGTCACGCGCTTCGACCTGCGTGTGCCCCGCTTCGCAACGGTCGACCTGACCGGACAGCGCGTGCACGCGGCGGTGCCGCGCGGCAAGCATCTGCTGCTGCGCATCGGTGACAGCACGCTGCATTCCCATCTGCGCATGGACGGCGCCTGGTTCGTGTACCGCGCCGGCGAGAGGTGGCGGCACCCGGCCTTCAAGGTGCGCGCGATCGTGGGCACCGCCGAGCGTGAGGCCGTCGGCGTGGACATCGCGGAGGTCGAGGTCGTCCCCACCCGCGACGAGGGTGAGCTGGTGGGCTACCTCGGACCGGATCCGCTCGCGGCGGACTGGGATGCGGCCGAGGCCGTGCGACGACTCGGTGCCGACACCCGCAGCATCCACGTGGCGCTGCTCGACCAGCGAAACGTGGCCGGGTTCGGGAACGAGTACGCCGCGGAACTCCTGTTCCTGCGCGGAATCCTCCCGACGACGCCGACGGCGGACGTCGATGTGGCCGCGCTGCTCGACCTGGGTGTGCGCACCATCCGCGCGAACCGCGACCGCCGCCACCGCACCTTCACCGGTATCGATCGTCCGGGCCAGGGGACATGGGTGTACGGACGTGCCGGACGCCCGTGCCGCCGCTGCGGCACCCTCATCCGGCGGGGCGAGCAGGGCGCCGATCCCACCCGCGAGCGCATCACGTTCTGGTGCCCGCGCTGCCAGCGCTGAGCCGCATCCATCCGGGGGAATGAAAACACCCCGCCCGTGGTTGTTGATATATCCGGAGAACTCCGGAACACGGGAGGAATCGTGGGCAAGAATTACGTCGACATCGAGAACGACCACGGGGCGACGCTGCGGTACCGCAAGCACGCCAACGGTCGGGGTCTCGTCGCGCACGGCGCGAAGGTGCACCCCAAGGCACACATCGAGGCGGGCGCCTACATCGAACCCGGCGCGCGCGTCGGGGCGGGAGCCATCATCGCGCGCGGGGCGTGGATCGACGAAGACGCCGTGATCGGCGAGGGCGCGTACATCGACGCGCACGCGCACGTGGGACCGGGGGCGGCGGTGGGCGACCACGCGCACGTCGGCGTCCGCACCGACATCGGACCCGGCGCCCGCATCGTTCCCGGCGCCCGCATCGGCGACGACGAGACGGTCGCCGCCGGCCTCACGGTCGCCACAGATCAGAAGGGCCTCTGGCTGGCCGCCTGACCGCGACTCGGGGAGGGCCGGGCCGCACCGAGCATCACCGTCCGGCGGCCGGTCACTCGCCGTCGGACGAGGATCGCCGACCCGTCATCACGAGGTCGAACGTGCTGCTGTTCGTGCCCAGGTAGTTCACGTGGACGGAGGCGGCCACGACGTTCTCGCCGTCGTGCAGCAGGCCCCGCGGCACGGTGAACGTCACGGGGTCGTCCGTGGCGTTGTCGGTCGAACGCCCGACGTCTGCGAACGTCTCACTCGTGGGCGTCTTCGACGCGAGGTGCGAGGTGCCGATCAGGGTGCCGTTGACCCAGACCGCGACGCCGTCATCGGCCCTCGTGCTCACCGTCACCGTCGACAGCTCCTCGACGTCGTCCAGCTCCACCGTCTTCCGGAACAGCATCGCCCGCGCGCGGTTCTCCGGCGGCGGGCCGAGGTCGATCGGCGTCTGCACGCCCTTGCCCCACCCGAGCGGGGCCGTGCCGGTCTGCCAGTCGTCGTCGTCGAACGCCGCGCTCTTCCACCCGCGTGGCCACGCGCCGAGCTCGTTCCACACCTTCCAGTCCGACCCGCCGCGCAGCAGCACCCGGTCGTCCGTCGGCGTGAGGTCGAGCGGGAGCGTGAAGCGGCCGTCGTCGTCCTTCTCGTACTGCCGCAGCGTGGGCGAGTACGTGTGGGCATCGACCGTGCCCGCGGCCGGGTCGACGGTGTAGTACCGCAGCCACCCGTCGCCGCCGTTGGCGCGGCCCTGGTAGTTCGACAGGATCTGCGGCACGGGGCGCCCGCACGCGTTGAGGTCGCTGCGCCGCGCCTCGCCCGCGTCTCCCACCGCCCAGTGCCCGTTGACCACCATCGCGATGGAGCAGTTCTGCGAGATGAAGTCCCGCCACAGGTCGACCTCGGTCACCGGGGTCACGTCGGTGCGCTCGGTGGCGGTCGACCGCGCGCCGCCCGTGGTGATGAGACCGTGGACGGCCAGGATCACCGTCCGGTCGGGGTGCGCGTCGATCACGCGCTGCGCCCACTCCAGTGCGTACGCGGGCGTCTCGTACTCGAGGCTGAGCAGCAGCAGCTTCGTGTCGCCCACGGTCAGCAGGCTGTAGTTGTCCTTGTTCTGGCGGTCGATGCCGTCCTGGCCGAACCGGTCTTGACCGAGGTACCCGCCGTACGACACGGCCGCGCTGTTCCAGGTCGCATCGGCGTAGCGGCTCGGCGGGAAGTACTCGTCGTACGTGCTCGACTCGCCCGTCGTCACGTCGAGGTCGTGGTTGCCCGGCAGCACGGAGCTGGGCACCCCGGCGTCGTCGAGGATCGCCATCGCGCGGCTCGCGCGCTCCCACTGGTGCACGTCGGGCCAGGAGTCGACGAGGTCGCCCACCTGGATCACGAACTTCGTGTTGAGCTGCTCACGGGTGTCGACGATCCATTGCGTCTGCGCGTTCAGGCTCTGCGCGAGCTCGTCCGAGACGGTGTACTTCTGCGTGTCGGGCAGCACCACGATCGTGAAGGGCTCCGGGCGCTCGCGCTCGTCGTTCCCCGCGCTCGTGATCGCCGCCGGGGAGGCCAGCACGAGTCCCCCGAGCACGGCGAGCACCCCGCCGAGCACCCGCACACCGCGGCTCCTGCGCATCGCAGAGCGCATCTCCCCACCCCCGTTCGCCGTCGATCCCCACGATCGACCGCCCGCCCTCTCCGTCCCACAGCGGAGGTGCATCCAGGGTCACAGGTCGGACGCCGAATGCACAACGGGCAGTATGACAGGACCACGCCCGATCAGAGCAGTCGGCGCTCCGACGCCCACGCGGTGAGCTCGTGCCGGGACGACAGCTGGAGCTTGCGCAGCACCGACGACACGTGCGTCTCGACCGTCTTGATGGAGATGAACAGCGCGGCGGCCACCTCCTTGTAGGCGTAGCCGCGGGCGATCAGCCGCATGACCTCCTGCTCGCGCGCCGACAGCCGATCGAGCTCGTCGGTCGCGGTGGCCGTCTCCCCGGCGACCGCGCCGAACGCGTCGAGCACGAACCCGGCGAGGCGCGGCGAGAACACCGCGTCGCCCTCCGCGACCGCGTGCACGGCCGCGCTCACCTCGCCGCCCGACGAGCCCTTCGTGATGTAGCCGCGGGCCCCGGCACGGATCACCCGCACCACATCGGCGGCGGCATCCGATACGCTCAGCGCGAGGAACCGCGTGCTCGACGGCAGCGATCCGCGGATCACCGCCTCTCCCCCGGTCGCGTCGTCGCCCGCACCACCGGGAAGGTGCACGTCGAGCAGCACCACGTCGGGCTGCGTCTCGGCGATCACCGCGACCGCGGATGGCACCTCCGCCGCCTCGCCCACCACGGTCACGCTCGCGTCGAGGTCGGCGCGCAGCCCGGAGCGGAAGATCGAGTGGTCGTCGACGATCACGACGCGGATGCGGTCAGCCACGGGTCTCCTGTCCGAGCGGGGTCCGGTCCTGCGCGGGAACCGCCGGCAGGGTGAGGTGCACCTCGGTGCCGCCGTCGTCGCTGCGCACCGCGCCCGACCCGCCCGCCCTGCGCATGCGGCCGATGATCGACTGGCGCACGCCCAGGCGGTCGCCCGGGACGTCGTCGAGGCGGAAGCCGCTGCCGCGGTCACGCACGTACACGTCGACACCCCGCGCGCTGCCCTCGATGTACACCGCGACCTCGCCGCCCGCATGCCGTGCCGCGTTCAGCATCGCCTCGCGGGCGGCCGCCGCCAGCTCGCCACTCGCCCGCTCCGCGGACAGCCCGGCCGACACCACCTCGATGCGCACCGGGTGGTCGAGCTCGAGCGCGGCGGCGTAGTCGCGCAGGTCGGTGGACAGGTCGCTGTCGGCCGGGGCGTCGCCGTCGTACAGCCAGGCGCGCAGCTCGCGCTCCTGCGCGCGGGCGAGCCGGGCGGCCTCGCTGGATGCGCCGGCGCGGTTCTGGATGAGCGCGAGCGTCTGCAGCACGGAGTCGTGCAGGTGCGCCGCCATCACGCTGCGTTGCTCCTCCCTGATGCGCCGGATGCGCTCGCCCGCCAGCTCGCGCCACCGCGGGATCAGGGCCGACGCGACCACCGCGATCAGCCCGCCGAGCGGCAGCAGCGCCAGGGCCACCCCGGAGCGGGCGATGGGCCACGACAGCAGCAGCAGCGAGACGAGCCCGAGGAGCAGCACGGCGAGGATCCGCACCCACACGGTGTGCCGGGGGCCGCGGGCCGTGTCGGTGCGGTCGATCAGCGTGGCCCAGAGCCCGGCGGCGGTGGCCCCGAGGGCGGTGCCGCCGACGACCACGGCGGCGACCGAGGGCGGGATCGACCCGTCGAGCGCCTCGCTCCCACCCCGCCACACCACGATCACGAGGGCGCCCACCGCGGCCGGGGCGAGCAGCAGCCACGCGACGGGAACGCGACGGGTGGGCGCGACCTCCCCCTCCGCCCACGGCATGAAGGCCCAGCACCACGCATACAGCAGCACGCCGGCGCCGCCGCACAGCGTGAGCGCGAGGAACAGCGCCCTGACCATCCACGCGCGCACACCCAGGTGGCGCGCGAGCCCGGCGCTCACCCCGGCGACCAGGCAGTCGCGGTCGCGCGCCAATGGCGGCCGCGTCGACACGGGGACGCGACCGGCGGGCGCGGGGGCGGACGCCGAGGAGGACATACCGTCATCCAATCATCCGTCGCGCCGTCCGGGGGCTCCCCCGACGCGGAACCAGGGTCCGCTCAGGGGTTCCCCCGATGGTCGCCCGGCCGCGGCGGACGGCAGGATCGACGCATGACGATTCCGACCGCTCCCCCGCCGCCCGCCGATCCC
>NZ_SSDO01000168.1:0-12083 GCF_004794395.1 Microbacterium sp. K41
CGCGGCGGAAGCCGATGGCCCGCGCCTCCCGGGGGGCCGGCGGGTGCGGCGCTCGGGGCGCCGGGGTCCGTCACGACGTGCCCATTCGCTGATGCCTTCCGGTCGGGCTGCGGAGATCTGCTGTCAGCGTATTGGACCGGCGCTGCGTCCCGCGACCGGCCGGTGACAGGATGAGTCGATGGCACAGGTGAGCGTCCGACGGATGACGACCGACGAGTTCGAGGAACGGATGGGGGCGATCGCCCGCGAGTATGCGGCGGAGCAGGTCGCTGCCGGCCGGTGGGAGCGGGACGGCGCCGTCGATCGCGCGCGGGCGGAGAATGCGCGGATGCTTCCGAAGGGACCAGCGACGTCGCGCATGCTCGTGCTGCGAGGGGTCGACGAGGACGGACGTCCGATCGGTCGCGCCTGGGTGGGGCTCGACCACCCGCGAGGGGCGCCCGGCGTCGCGTTCCTCTATGACATCGAGGTCGTGCGGGATCGCCGCGGAGAGGGCCTGGGCAGGGCGTTGCTCGCCGCGGTGGAGAGCGCGGCGCGCGATGCCGGTGCCGAGGCGCTGGAGCTCAACGTGTTCGGCGGCAACGCGGCGGCGATCCGCATGTACGACGCGGCGGGTTACGCGGTCGTGACGCAGCAGATGCGGAAACGGCTCTGAGCGCTGACGCTCTGCCGTGGGAGAGGGGGTGACGGGAATCGAACCCGCGCAATCAGTTTGGAAGACTGAGACTCTACCATTGAGCTACACCCCCGGAACCGGAGTCCGGACTCCCACGATCATAGCGGACGGTCGGGCATGCTCCGGTCCGTTAGACTCGGTGGGGCTGAATCTGCGTGCGGATTCCCCGGGGCGTAGCTCAGCTTGGTAGAGCGCCCGCTTTGGGAGCGGGAGGTCGCAGGTTCAACTCCTGTCGCCCCGACTCAGATCCTCGACTTTTCAGCCGCGTCCGCGCGGAAACCACAAGGAGAACACACCAGCATGGCGAACAGCACCGTCGAGAAGCTGACCCCGACCCGGGTCAAGCTCAGCATCACGGTCACCCCGGAAGACCTCAAGCCCAGCATCGCTCACGCCTACGAGCACATCGCCCAGGACGTGCAGATCCCCGGCTTCCGCAAGGGCAAGGTCCCCGCGCCGATCATCGACCAGCGCATCGGCCGCGGCGCGGTCATCGAGCACGCCGTCAACGAGGGCCTCGACAAGTTCTTCCGCGAGGCGACGACCGAGCACAAGCTGCGCATCGTCGGCCGCCCGGCCGCCGAGATCACGCAGTGGCCGAACGAGAAGGACTTCTCGGGCGACCTGCTCGTCGACATCGAGGTCGATGTCCGTCCCGAGATCGAGCTCCCCGACTACGCGGGTGTCACGCTGACCGTCGACGCCGTCGAGGCCGACGAGGCCGCGCTCGACGCCGAGCTCGACAACATGCGCGCCCGCTTCGGCACCCTGATCCCCGTGGACCGTCCGGCCGCGAAGGGCGACTTCGTCGAGCTCGACCTGGTCGCGACGATCGACGGCGCCGAGATCGACCGCGCCGAGGGCGTCTCGTACGAGATCGGCTCCGGTGAGCTGCTGGAGGGCATCGACGACGCGGTGGAGTCGCTCACCGCCGGCGAGGACACCACGTTCCGCTCCGCCCTGGTCGGCGGAGACCACGCCGGCAAGGAGGCGGAGGTCTCCGTCACCGTCAAGGCCGTCAAGGAGCGCGAGCTGCCCGAGGCCGACGACGAGTTCGCGCAGATCGCCAGCGAGTTCGACACGATCGCCGAGCTCCGCGCGAGCCTGGCCGAGCGCGTCGCGCAGCAGGGCGTGTTCACGCAGGGTTCCGCCGCCCGCGACAAGCTCGTCGAGACGCTGCTCGAGCAGATCGACATCCCGGTTCCGCCGCAGCTCATCGAGGACGAGGTGCACAACCACCTCGAGGGCGAGGGCCGCCTGGAAGACGACGTGCACCGCGCCGAGGTCACCGAGGCGAGCGAGAAGCAGTTCCGCACGCAGGTGCTGCTCGACACGATCGCCGAGCAGGCCGACGTGCAGGTCTCGCAGGAGGAGCTCTCGCAGTACCTCATCCAGTCCGCCGCGCAGTACGGCATGGCTCCGCAGGAGTTCGTCGAGGCGCTGCAGTCGTCCAACCAGCTGCCCGCCCTCGTCGGTGAGGTCGCCCGCAACAAGGCGCTCGCGATCGCGCTGGGCAAGGTCAAGGTCGTCGACACCAACGGCAAGCCCGTCGATCTGTCCGACTTCGTGGTGACCGACGACGAGGCCGCTCAGGACGAGGCCGCCGAAGAGAAGCCCGCGGAGGAGAAGCCCGCCGCCAAGAAGGCTCCCGCCAAGAAGGCTCCGGCCAAGAAGGCTCCGGCCAAGAAGGACGCCGACGCGGAGGAGAAGCCCGCCGCCAAGAAGCCGGCCGCCAAGAAGGCTCCGGCCAAGAAGGCTGCCGACAAGGGCGAGTGATCGCACGAACGGTGAGGAGGGCGGATGCTGCGGCATCCGCCCTCTTTCTTTCGCATCGACGAGGAGGATGCATGAGCGGGTGGGACGACCGGGTCGAGCAGGTGTGGGCCGAGGCGACCGGTGACGAGGTCAGCGACGAGACGATCGCACGGATCGACGCCCTGGCCGCCGAGCGCGGCCCGGACGACGCGCGGGCGGAGTTCGAGCGGGCGGGCGCCAGGGACTCCGCAGGGCGCCCGGCCGAGGCGGTCGAGCTGTATCGCCGGGCGCTGGCTCTCGGGCTCGATGAGGAGCATCGCCCGCAGTGCGTGATCCAGCTGGCGAGCTCGCTGCGCAACCTGGGGGAGTACGACGAGGCGCTGGCGGTGATCCGCACCGAGGAGGAGGCCTCCGCCGACGGCCCGTACCGCGACGCGGTCGCCGTGGTGCATGCGCTGATCCTCGCGAGTGCCGGACGCCCGCATCAGGGGCTCTCGGTGGCGCTGCTGGCGCTGGTTCCGCACCTGCCGCGCTATCACCGTTCGATGACCGCGTACGCGCAGGAGATGGCCGAGCGCGACACCTGATATGCCGACGGCGAACACGACCTGAGTGCTGCGTTGACGCCGGTAGATTCGAATCACTGAAACACGGAAGCAGGAGCTGACATGGCTGAACCCCTCGTCGCGACAAGCGTCTTCGACAGGTTGCTGAAGGACCGCATCATCTGGCTCGGCTCGGAGGTGCGAGACGAGAACGCCAACGAGATCTGCGCGAAGATCCTCCTTCTCGCCGCCGAAGACTCCGAGAAGGACATCTACCTCTACATCAACTCGCCCGGCGGCTCGATCACCGCAGGCATGGCGATCTACGACACGATGCAGTTCGTGCCGAACGACATCGTCACGGTCGGCATCGGCATGGCCGCTTCGATGGGTCAGCTGCTGCTGACCAGCGGCACCAAGGGCAAGCGCTACATCACGCCCAACGCGCGTGTGCTGCTGCACCAGCCGCACGGCGGCTTCGGCGGCACGGCGAGCGACATCCAGACCCAGGCGCAGCTCATCCTGTCGATGAAGAAGCGTCTCGCGGAGATCACGGCGGGTCAGACCGGCAAGCCGGTCGAGCAGATCAACGCCGACGGAGACCGCGACCGCTGGTTCACGGCGGAGGAGGCCCTCGAGTACGGCTTCGTCGACCACATCCGCGAGCACGCCAGTGATGTCACCGGCGGCGGCGGCACGGGCGCCGAGTGAGGATGCGAGAGGACACCATGTACACACCCACGTTCCAGTCCGCCGGAAACCTGCCGTCCAGCCGCTACGTGCTCCCGCAGTTCGAGGAGCGCACGGCCTACGGCTTCAAGCGCCAGGACCCGTACAACAAGCTGTTCGAGGATCGCGTGATCTTCCTCGGCGTGCAGGTCGACGACGCGTCCGCCGACGACGTGATGGCGCAGCTGCTCGTTCTGGAGAGCCAGGACTCCGAGCGCGACATCACGATGTACATCAACTCGCCCGGTGGCTCGTTCACGGCCATGACCGCGATCTACGACACGATGCAGTACGTCGCGCCGCAGATCCAGACCGTGGTGCTGGGCCAGGCGGCGTCGGCCGCGTCGGTGCTGCTCGCCGCGGGTGCGCCGGGCAAGCGTCTGGCCCTGCCGAACGCCCGCGTGCTCATGCACCAGCCGGCGATGGGCGAGGCCGGTCACGGTCAGGCGTCGGACATCGAGATCCAGGCCGCCGAGATCCTCCGGATGCGCACGTGGCTCGAGGAGACCATGGCGCGTCACACCGGCAAGCCCGTGGAGCAGGTGAACCGCGACATCGATCGCGACAAGATCCTCTCCGCCCACGAGGCGCTGGAGTACGGCATCGTCGACCAGGTGCTCACGTCGCGCAAGCGCGCGTAAGCCCCGCTGTTCGAGAGGGCGTCCGTCGAGAGACGGGCGCCCTTTCGCGTGCCCGGCGGATGTGCGTCGGGACGGGGGTCGGGTGCGCATATGAGCAGAAGCGTGCGCGAACGCTGAATCGGGCCTACCCTGGACAGGGAAGGAGGATGCCGTGGAAGAAGACCTGCTCATGGTGCGCGTGGCCGAGCTGTACTACGACGAGGACAAGACGCAGGACGAGATCGGCGGCCTCCTCAAGATCTCCCGCTGGAAGGTCGGGCGGCTGCTCACCCAGGCCCGGGAGAGAGGGATCGTGCGCATCGAGATCGTGCACCCCCGTGCACGTCGCCTCGGGCTCGAGAGAGAGCTCGTCGAGCGCTTCGGGCTCAAGGACGCGGTGGTCGTGCCCGCTCCGGAGGGCGACGACGGCACGCTCGAGCGGGTGGCCCAGGCGGCCGCCGACTTCCTGACCGCGATGCGTCCGGTACCCCGCACGCTCGGCGTGAGCTGGGGCAAGACCCTCCGCGCCGTCGCCGAGGCGCTCCCCGACGGCTGGGCCAACGGCGTCACCGTCGTGCAGCTCAACGGCGGGGTCAGCCTCAACCGCCGCTCCGGAGGCGCGGCAGGACTGGCCGTGACGATCGCGCAGCGCGCGTCCGGCCAGGTCTCACTGCTGCCGAGTCCCGCGATTTTGGAGCACGTCGAGACCAAGCGGGCCATCGAGGGCGACCGCACCGTCGCGGCCGTGCTCGAGGAGGCCGCGGAGGCGCAGGCATTCCTGTTCACCGCCGGTCCCTGCGACGCGTCGTCGGCGCACGTCGAGAACGGCTACCTCCGCGCGGACGACGTCGAGGAGCTCGCACGCCGCGGAGCCGTCGGCGACGTGCTCGGCCGCTACGTCGACGCGGAGGGGAACATCGTCGACCCGCAGCTCGACGCCCGCACCGTGGGCGTCTCGCTCGACCGGCTGCGCGGCGCCGACCGCGCGGTCTTCGTGACCGCGGGACCCGCGAAGCACGACATCGCACGAACGGTGGTGACCAGCGGCCTGTGCAGCGTGCTGGTCACCGACGAGACCACAGCACGAGCATTGTTGGAGGAACAGTGACCACCACAGAACTCAGCCGCAGGGCGGCGGTGGACGTCCTCGGCGGAGAGCCGGACGACGCCACGCTGCGCCGCTTCCTGCACGGACTCCCGGGCGTCGACGCGGTCGGGCTGGAGCAGCGGGCGGCCGGTCTCGGCACCCGCTCGATCAAGACGACCTCGAAGGCCTGGGCGCTCGACACCATCATCCGTCTGATCGACCTCACGACGCTCGAAGGTGCCGACACCCCCGGCAAGGTGCGCTCGCTCGTCGCCAAGGCGAAGACCCCCGACGCCGCCGACCCCTCCACGCCGCGCGTGGCCGCGGTGTGCGTCTACGGCGACATGGTCGGCGGCGCGGTCGAGGCGCTGGGCTCCCTGCACGGCGACCCGGACGACGGCCTCATCTCGGTCGCCGCGGTCGCCACGGCGTTCCCCAGCGGCCGGTCGTCGCTCGCGATCAAGCTGGCCGACACCGCCGAGGCGGTCGCGGCGGGCGCCGACGAGATCGACATGGTGATCGACCGCGGTGCCTTCCTCTCCGGCCGGTACGGCCTGGTGTTCGACCAGATCGCCCAGGTCAAGGAGGCCTGCCGCCGCGAGGACGGCTCCTACGCCTCGCTCAAGGTGATCCTGGAGACCGGTGAGCTGAACACGTACGACAACATCAAGCGCGCGTCGTGGCTCGGGATCCTGGCGGGCGGCGACTTCATCAAGACGTCGACCGGCAAGGTGCAGCCCGCGGCCACGCTGCCCACCACGCTGCTCATGCTGGAGACCGTGCGCGACTGGTACCGCGGCACGGGCGAGCGGATCGGCGTGAAGCCGGCCGGTGGCATCCGCTCCTCGAAGGACGCGGTCAAGTACCTCGTCACCGTGGCGGAGACCGTGGGGGAGGAGTGGCTGCAGCCGCACCTGTTCCGCTTCGGCGCCTCCAGCCTCCTCAACGACGTGCTCCTGCAGCGACAGAAGCTCCGCTCCGGCCACTACTCGGGCCCCGACTACGTCACCATCGACTGACGGGAAGACCACCATGTCATTTCTGGAATACGCTCCGGCACCGGAGTCCACCGCGATCCTGAACCTCCGGGACAGCTACGGCCTGTTCATCGACGGCGAGTTCGTCGACGGCTCGGGCACCCCCTTCACGACCATCTCCCCGTCGAGCGAGAAGCGCATCGCCGAGATCGCGTCCGCGAGCGAGGAGGACATCGACCGTGCGGTCGCCGCCGCCCGCCGCGCCTACGACAAGACGTGGTCGAGGATGAGCGGCCGCGACCGCGGCAAGTACCTGTTCCGCATCGCGCGCCTGGTGCAGGAGCGCGCGCGCGAGCTCGCGGTCGCCGAGAGCCTCGACAACGGCAAGCCCATCAAGGAGAGCCGCGACGTGGACGTTCCCCTCGTCGCCTCCTGGTTCTTCTACTACGCGGGCTGGGCGGACAAGCTCGACTACGCCGGGCTCGGCGCGAACCCGCGGTCGCTCGGCGTCGCCGGACAGGTCATCCCCTGGAACTTCCCGCTGCTCATGCTCGCGTGGAAGCTCGCGCCCGCTCTCGCCGCCGGCAACACGGTCGTGCTGAAGCCGGCCGAGACCACGCCGCTCACGGCCCTGCTGTTCGCGGAGATCCTGCAGCAGGCCGACCTGCCCGCGGGCGTCGTGAACATCGTCACGGGTGCCGGGCAGACCGGGGCCGCGCTCGTGCGCCACCCCGACGTGGACAAGGTCGCCTTCACGGGTTCCACCGGCGTGGGTCGCGACATCGCTCGCGCGGTCGCCGGGACGAACAAGAAGCTGACGCTGGAGCTGGGCGGCAAGGCGGCGAACATCGTGTTCGACGACGCCCCGATCGACCAGGCCGTCGAGGGCATCGTCAACGGCATCTTCTTCAACCAGGGCCACGTGTGCTGCGCCGGCAGCCGCCTGTTGGTGCAGGAGTCCATCCACGACGAGGTCGTCGACCGGCTCAAGGCCCGGCTGTCGACGCTGCGCCTCGGCGACCCGCTCGACAAGAACACCGACATCGGCGCGATCAACTCCGCCGCCCAGCTGGCGCGGATCCGCGAGCTGAGCGACATCGGCGAGGCGGAGGGTGCCGAGCGCTGGACCGCCGACTGCGCCATCCCCGACCAGGGCTTCTGGTTCGCGCCGACGATCTTCACCGGTGTCGAGGCCGCGCACCGCATCGCGCGCGACGAGGTGTTCGGGCCCGTGCTGTCCGTGCTGACCTTCCGGACGCCCGCCGAGGCGATCGCGAAGGCGAACAACACCCCGTACGGCCTCTCCGCGGGGATCTGGTCCGACAAGGGCTCGCGCATCCTCGCCGTCGCCGACCGGCTGCGCGCCGGTGTGGTGTGGGCCAACACGTTCAACCGTTTCGACCCGTCGAGCCCGTTCGGCGGCTACAAGGAGTCCGGATACGGCCGCGAGGGCGGCCGCCAGGGGCTCACCGCGTACCTCAAGGGAGCCGCAGCATGAGCAAGCGACTGAGCGTTCCGAAGACCTACAAGCTCGCGATCGGCGGGGCCTTCCCCCGCAGCGAGTCGGGTCGCACGTACGAGGTGGTGTCCCGCAAGGGCGGCTTCCTCGCGAACGCCGCCAAGGCCTCGCGCAAGGACGCCCGCGACGCGGTCACCGCGGCGCGCGCGGCCGTGAAGGGATGGTCGGGGGCGACCGCGTACAACCGCGGCCAGGTGCTGTACCGCGTCGCGGAGGTGCTGGAGGGGCGCCGCGCGCAGTTCATCGACGAGATCGTGGCGCAGGAGGGCGTGTCGTCCTCGGCGGCCACCGCGCAGGTGGACGAGGCGATCGACCTGTGGGTCTGGTACGCGGGCTGGTGCGACAAGTACGCCCAGGTGGCGGGCAACGCGAACCCCGTGTCCGGTCCGTACTTCAACATCTCCGTGCCGGAGCCGACCGGCGTGGTCGCGATCGTCGCGCCGCAGGACTCGGCGCTGCTCGGGCTCGTCTCGGTCGTGGCACCGGCGCTGGTCGCGGGCAACACGGTCGTCGTGATCGCGAGCGAGCAGCACCCGCTGTCGGCGATCAGCCTCGCGGAGGTGCTGGCCACGAGCGACCTCCCCGGCGGTGTCGTGAACGTGCTGACCGGGTCGCCCGCGGAAATGGCGCCGTGGCTCGCCGCGCACCAGGACGTCAACGCGCTCGATCTGTCCGGCGCGGGAGCGCTCGACTGGGTCGACCTGCAGATCGCCGCCGCGGAGACCCTGAAGCGCGTGGTCGCTCCGGGCGAGGTCGTCGCCTCGCCCGAGCGGATCGCCGCGTTCACCGAGGTGAAGACCGTCTGGCACACCAAGAGCATGGTCTGAGCTCGGACCGCACGAGGGGCCCCGTCGCGCATCCCGCGGGCGGGGCCCTTCTCGATGCCGGGGCCGCGCGGAAGCGAGTCCGCGCCAATGCGGCCCGGTGTCGCATGCAGCGGTTAGGCTCGAAGGACGATCTCTGATCCCCCATAGGAGGACGCGCATGGCCCGCATCGGTGAAAGCGCTGACCTGTTCAAGTGTTCTTTCTGCGGAAAGAGCCAGAAGCAGGTGCAGCAGCTCATCGCGGGTCCCGGCGTGTACATCTGCGACGAGTGTGTCGAGCTGTGCAACGAGATCATCGAGGAGCGCATGGCGGAGTCGTCCGCCGAGGGTGTCGCCGAGTTCGAACTGCCCAAGCCGCGGGAGATCTTCTCGTTCCTCGAGGAGTACGTGGTCGGCCAGGAGCCCGCGAAGCGCGCCCTCGCCGTCGCCGTCTACAACCACTACAAGAGGGTCCGTGCGCACGGCACCCTGCAGCCGGCGGAGCAGAAGGCCGAAGAGGTCGAGATCGCCAAGAGCAACATCCTGCTCATCGGGCCGACCGGCTGCGGCAAGACCTACCTGGCACAGACGCTCGCCAAGCGCCTCAACGTGCCGTTCGCCGTCGCCGATGCCACCGCGCTCACCGAGGCGGGCTATGTGGGTGAAGACGTGGAGAACATCCTCCTCAAGCTCATCCAGGCCGCCGACTACGACGTGAAGCGCGCCGAGCAGGGCATCATCTACATCGACGAGGTCGACAAGATCGCCCGCAAGGCCGAGAACCCCTCGATCACCCGCGACGTGTCGGGCGAGGGCGTGCAGCAGGCACTCTTGAAGATCATCGAGGGAACGGTCGCGTCGGTTCCGCCGCAGGGCGGCCGCAAGCACCCCCACCAGGAGTTCCTGCAGATCGACACGTCGAACGTGCTGTTCATCGTGGCCGGCGCCTTCGCCGGGCTGGAGGACATCGTGTCGGCGCGCGTCGGCAAGCACGGCGTCGGCTTCGGCGCCCCGCTGCACGACAAGGGCAAGGACCTCGACCTGTTCAGCGAGGTGCTGCCGGAAGACCTCCACAAGTTCGGCCTCATCCCCGAGTTCATCGGGCGTCTGCCGGTCGTGACCAACGTGTCGCCGCTCGACCAGGCCGCGCTGATCGACATCCTCACCGGCCCGCGCAACGCGCTCGTGAAGCAGTATCAGCGCATGTTCGAACTCGACGGCGTGCAGCTGGAGTTCGAGGAGGAGGCGCTGCGCTCGATCGCCGACCTCGCGGTGGAGCGCAAGACCGGTGCCCGCGGACTCCGAGCGATCCTCGAGGACGTGCTCGGCCCCGTCATGTTCGAGATCCCGTCCGCCGACGATGTCGCGAAGGTCATCATCACGCGCGCCGCGGTCGACGAGGGCGCCCCGCCCACCGTGGTGATGGAGCGCAAGCGCAAGAGCGCCTGACCCCGACCGACGCCGGCGGGGCGGTCAACCGACCGGCATGATGAGGTCGGTGCGCAGGTCCTTCGGCGCCGTGTCCGGGTCGGAGACGTACACCTCGATCCAGACGCCGCGCGGATGGAGGTCCGCCTCCGCCGCCCGTGCGACCAGAGCCGCCCATCCGGCCCCGAGACCGTCGTAGGAGCCGAGGACGGTGGTCGCCACCGCGGATCCGGACGGAAGCGTGGATGCGACGATGGCGGTGCCGTCACCGGTGGCGAGGGGGTCGGACGGCGGGGCCTGCACGGGGAACCCGAGCTCGAGATCGAACACGCCCATCGGGTCGCCGTGGTAGATCGCCAGTGCCGGACCGGCGGGAAGCAGCGTGCCGGCGGCGAACGCGTCGCCGATGGCGCGGTACCCGGAGTCGAAGGCGTCACGGAGATCGGCGAGACGGAGCGCCTCGTGGCGGATGACCGCGAGCGGGACGGGGTCGAGGTCGAGCCGGTCGGCAGGCCCGAACGGGGCGTCGGAGAAGGCGTTCATGTGCTCAGGGTGCCACGGGTCAGCCGTCGAGTCCACGGCGCTTCAGGAGGGGCGCGATCTCGGCGTCGCGGCCGCGGAAGTCGCGATACGCCTCCAGGGGGTCCTTCGACCCGCCGACCCCGAGCAGACGCTCCCGGAAGCGGTCGCCGTTCTCGCGGGTGAGGCCCCCGTTCTCCCGGAACCACTCGACCGTGTCGGCGTCGAGCACCTCGCTCCAGATGTATGAGTAGTACCCCGCGCTGTAACCGCCGGAGAACACGTGCGCGAAGTACGTCGACGAATACCGCGTCGGCACGGCGGGGTCGTCGAGCCCGATGTCTGCCAGCGCCGCGGCCTCGAACGCCGCGACGTCGTCCACGTCGTCGTCGACGGAGAGCCGATGCCAGGCCTGGTCGAGCCAGGCGGCGGCCAGATACTCGCTCGTCGCGTGTCCCTGATCGAAGGTCTCGGTTGCCCGGAGGCGGTCGACGATCGCGGGGTCGAGCGGCTCTCCCGTCTCGTGGTGGCGGGCGTAGTTGTCCAGGACCTCGGGCCAGAGGATCCACATCTCGTTGACCTGACTCGGGAACTCGACGACGTCGCGGAACACGTTGGTGCCGGCGAAGTGGGGATACGTCACCGTCGCGAACAGACCGTGCAGGGCGTGCCCGAACTCGTGGAACAGCGTCGTCACCTCATCGAGCGTCAGCAGCGTGGGCTCTCCCTCTCCGGGCTGGGGGACGTTGAGGTTGTTGACCACGACGGGCGCGCTGCCGCGGAGTCGTGACTGGCTGACGATCGCGTTCATCCAGGCGCCGCCGCGCTTGGAGTCGCGGGTGTAGAGGTCGAGCACGTAGAGGCCGAGCGGGGAACCGTCGGCGTTGCGCACCTCGAACACCCGGGCCCCGGGGTGGTACGCGACCAGGTCGTCGCGCTCGCGGAAGGTGACTCCGTACAGCCGGGTCGCCGCGAAGAACACGCCGTCCTGCAGCACGCGCTCCGCCTCGAACCAGGGGCGCAGCGCAGCCGTGTCGATGTCGTAGCGGGCCGTACGCACCTTCTCGGTGTAGAACGCCCAGTCGTGCGCCTCGACCGGGAAGGGAGCGGGCTCCGACTCGTCGACCAGCGCCTGGAGCGCCGCGCGCTCGGCGCGCGCGTTGCGGGCCGACGGAGCAGCCAGCCGGCGCAGCATCCGCTCGACCGCCTCGGGAGAGCCCGCCGTCTCGTCGGCTGTGACGTATGCCGCGTGCGAGGGGTGCCCGAGAAGTGCGGCGCGCTCGGCCCGCAGGCGCACGATCTCGCGCAGGACCGGACGGTTGTCGTTCGCGTTGTCGCGCGAGCCCCTGGCGCGCGACGCGGCCAGGACGCGCCGCCGGGACTCCCGGACGCGGAGGCGGGCCAGGGCGGGATGGCCGGTGAAC
>NZ_SSDO01000169.1:0-703 GCF_004794395.1 Microbacterium sp. K41
ACCTCGGCGAGCAGCCCCGCGACCCGTTCACCGCGCTCGGACCGGGGCATCCCGCCGGCCTCCAGGGCCTCGCGCAGCGACCGCCCGATCGTCCACCTCGGGTCGAACGCGCCGAGCGGGTTCTGGTGCACGAGCTGCACCCGCGGCGATCCCTGCCAGGCGAGCGACCCGGTGTCCGCCTTCTCGACGCCGACCAGGAGCCGCGCGAGCGTGGTCTTGCCCGACCCGGACTCCCCCACGATCCCGAGCGTGCGCCCCTCCGGCACCGTGAACGACGCGCCGACCACGGCGGCCGTGGCGCCGAACGACTTCGCCACGCCCTCGGCCACGAGGATCGGGGCCGCCTCGCCGGCGGGAGCGTCGCGCGGCTCGTGCAGGGTCGCGGCGATGAGCTCCCGGGTGTACTCGTGCTGCGGACGCTCCAGCACCTCCGCGACCGGACCCGACTCCACCACGACGCCGTCCTTCATCACCAGCACCCGGTCGGCCAGCCGGCGCACGGCCGCGACGTCGTGGCTGATGAACAGCACCGCTGTCCCGCTGTCGGCGATCTCCCGCAGCAGGTCGAGGATGCGCGCCTGCACCGTCGCGTCCAGCGCCGTCGTCGGCTCGTCCGCGACCAGCACCGCCGGGGACGCCGCGAGCGCCGAGGCGATCAGGGCGCGCTGGCGGAGTCCCCCGGAGAGCTCGTGCGGGTACTGGC
>NZ_SSDO01000170.1:0-28973 GCF_004794395.1 Microbacterium sp. K41
GCTGGACCTGTGCGCCGGGCCCGGCGGCAAGACGGCGCTGCTGGCCGCGATCGCCCGCGAGCACGGGGTGGCGCTGGAGGCCAACGAGGTCGTGCCGACGCGCGCTCGACTGGTGCGGAAGGCCCTGCGCGCCGTTCCCGGAGACGTGATCGTGCACGAGAGCGACGGGAGAGAGCTGGCGCGCGAGCACACCGGCGGGTTCGACCGCATCCTCGTGGACGCGCCGTGCACCGGGCTGGGAGCGCTGCGGCGTCGTCCGGAGGCGCGCTGGCGCAAGACGCCCGCCGATGTGGCCGAGCTCGTGCCGCTGCAGGTGGAGCTGCTGTCCGCCGCTCTCGACGCGCTGGCTCCGGGCGGTGTCGTGGCCTATGTCACGTGCTCGCCGCACCTGGCCGAGACGACCGGGGTCGTGCAGGAGGTGCTGCGGGAGCGCGCCGACGTGGTGGAGCTGGATGCGCGGCGCGTGGTGCGCGACGTCTCCCGCTCGCCGATCGACCTCGCCGACGACGGTCGTGCCGCCACGGGCAGCGCCCAGCTGTGGCCGCACCGCCACGGCACCGACGCCATGTTCCTCGCGCTCCTGCAGCGCACCGACGACACCGAAGGGTAGGACAGAGACCGTGGAGCTTCCTCGCGCACCGCGCATCAACCCGAGCATCCTCGCCGCCGACTTCGTCAACATGCAGACGGAGCTCGCCCGCATCGCGACGGCCGACTTCGCCCACGTCGACGTGATGGACAACCATTTCGTGCCCAACCTCACGTTCGGGCCGCAGATGGTGCAGCGCATCCAGGAGACCAGTCCCGTCCCGCTCGACGTGCACCTCATGATCACGGACCCCGAGCGCTGGGCACCCGGGTACGCGGAGCTGGGCGCGGCGAGCGTCACCTTCCACCTGGAGGCCGCGGTCGACCCGGTGTCGCTCGCGCGGCGGTTGCGCGACATCGGTGCCAGAGCCGGTGTCGCGGTCAAGCCGGACACCCCGGTCGAAGGACTGTTCCCTGTCCTCGACGAGTTCGACCAGATCCTGGTGATGACGGTGGAGCCCGGATTCGGCGGTCAGGGGTTCATGCCGGAGACGATGCCGAAGCTGCGCGCGCTGTCGGAGGAGGCACGACGTCGAGGGTCGCAGGTGTGGCTCCAGGTCGACGGGGGGATCTCCGACGACACGATCGCGCAGGCGGCGGCCGCGGGGGCGGACACCTTCGTCGCGGGCTCGGCCGTGTACGGGCAGGACGACGTGGAGGCGGCGGTCTCGCGGCTCAGGCACCTCGCGCGAGCCGCTAGCCTGGAATCGTGAAGACTTTCGACGAGCTGTTCGCCGAGCTCAGCGTCAAGGCCGAGACCCGACCGGAAGGGTCTGGCACGGTCGCGGAGCTCGACGGCGGCGTGCACACGATCGGCAAGAAGATCGTCGAGGAGGCCGCCGAGGTGTGGATGGCGGCCGAGTACGAGTCCGACGAGGCGGCGGCGGAGGAGATCTCGCAGCTGCTGTACCACCTGCAGGTGATGATGCTCGCGAAGGGCCTCACCCTGCAGGACGTCTATCGACATCTGTGATGCGCTCCGCCCCCACTCCTTCGAACTGAAAGCCGTTCATGCTGCGCATCGCCGTTCCCAACAAGGGCTCGCTGTCCGAGACCGCCGCCGAGATGCTCGCGGAGGCGGGCTACGCCGGCCGCCGCGACCCCAAGACCCTGCACGTCGTCGACACCGAGAACGACGTCGAGTTCTTCTTCCTGCGTCCGCGTGACATCGCCACGTACGTCGCCTCCGGCGCTCTCGACGTCGGCATCACCGGACGCGACCTGCTGCTCGACGTGC
Source organism: Microbacterium sp. K41 (assembly GCF_004794395.1). Classification (NCBI taxonomy): domain Bacteria; kingdom Bacillati; phylum Actinomycetota; class Actinomycetes; order Micrococcales; family Microbacteriaceae; genus Microbacterium; species Microbacterium sp. K41. Next base: position 1,826 of record NZ_SSDO01000170.1, read on the forward strand.
AGCAGCCGGCGCGCGAGATCGAGCAGCTCGGCTTCGGCGCGTCGACGTTCCGCTTCGCCGGCCCTCCCGGACGCTTCACGTCGATCGACGACCTCGACGGCGTGCGCGTGGCCTCGGCCTACCCCGGACTGGTGGGCTCGTTCCTCCGGGAGCACGGCGTGAACGCCGAGCTGGTGCAGCTCGACGGTGCGGTGGAGTCGGCCGTGCGCCTCGGCGTCGCCGATGCCGTCGCCGACGTGGTCTCCACGGGGACCACGCTGCGACAGGCGGGGCTGGAGATCTTCGGCCCCGTCATCCTGGAGTCCGAGGCCGTGCTGATCAGCCGCCCGGGTGACGCGGACGGCGTCGACACGCTGCTGCGCCGTCTCCGAGGCGTCATGGTGGCCCGCCGGTACGTGCTCCTCGACTACGACCTGCCGACCGAGCTGGTCGACCAGGCGGTCGCGATCGCTCCCGGCCGGGAGTCGGCCACCATCTCCCCGCTGCGCGACCCGGCCTGGGTGGCCGTGCGCGTGATGATCCCGCGTCGCCGGGTCAACCAGGTGATGGACGACCTGTACGCGCTGGGGGCCAGGGCGATCCTCGTCACGGCGATCCACGCGGCGAGGCTCTGATGACTCTCGCAAGCAGGGTCATCCCGTGCCTCGATGTGGCCGACGGCCGCGTCGTGAAGGGCGTGAACTTCGAGAACCTGCGCGACATGGGGGATCCGGTCGAGCTCGCCCGGCACTATGCGGCGCAGGGCGCGGACGAGATCACCTTCCTCGATGTGACCGCGACCGTCGACGCGCGGGCCACGACCTACGACGTCGTGCAGCGCACCGCCGAGCAGGTGTTCGTGCCGCTGACGGTCGGCGGGGGAGTGCGCAGCGTGGAGGACGTGGCCCGGCTGCTGTCCGTCGGCGCCGACAAGGTGGGGGTGAACTCCGCCGCGATCGCCCGGCCCGGGCTGATCGGCGAGATCGCGGACCGCTTCGGCGCTCAGGTGCTCGTGCTCTCGCTCGACGTGAAGCGCGCCGACACGACGCATTCCGGTTTCGTCGTCACGACGCACGGCGGTCGCACGCAGACCACGCTGGACGCTCTCGACTGGGCCAGGGAGGCCGCGGAGCGCGGGGCGGGTGAGCTGCTGGTGAACTCGATCGACGCGGACGGTACGCGCGACGGGTTCGACCTGGAACTCGTCCGGCTCATGCGCGAGGCGGCGCCGGTGCCCGTGATCGCCTCCGGCGGCGCCGGACGAGCGACCGATTTCGCCCCGGCCATCAAGGCGGGTGCCGACGCCGTGCTCGCGGCGAGCGTCTTCCACACGGGAGCGCTCACGGTCGGCGACGTGAAGGACGCGCTGCGCGCGGAGGGGGTGCTGGTCCGATGACGGAGGCGCAGCAGGGGCAGAGCGAGCCGGATGTCGAGGCGCGCATCGCCCAGGTGGCTTTCACGGCCGAGGGCCTGGCGCCCGCGATCGTGCAGCAGTGGGACACGCGCGAGGTGCTGATGCTCGCATGGGTCGATGCGGAGGCGCTGCGGCGCACGCTCACGTCGGGTCGTGCGACGTACTGGTCGCGGTCCCGGCAGGAGTACTGGCGCAAGGGCGACACCTCCGGGAACATCCAGGTGGTGCGCGAGGCCCGACTCGACTGCGACGGCGACGCGATCCTGCTGCTGGTCGACCAGACCGGCCCGGCGTGCCACACGGGGACCCGCACGTGCTTCGACACGACCGACCTGGGTGCCGTCGACGGATCGGCGTCGTCGTGAGCCTCGCCCGGCGGGGGCGCTCGCTCGCGGTCTCCGGCTTCCTGCTCGCCGGCGCCCTCGGCATCATCTCCTCCACGCAGACCTGGTTCACGGTCGAGCGCGCCGATGCGGGAGAGGCGATCCTCGTGCCGGGGGCCGCGGCGATGGTGCTGCTCGCGCCGCTGAGCCTCGCGGTGCTGGCGCTCGGCGCGGCCCTGTCGATCGCCGGTCGCGCGGTGCGGCTGGTCTTCGGGGTGCTCGCCGCGGTCGCGGCGGTGTTCCTCGGCTGGTCGACCGTGCAGCTGCTGGTCGCTGAGCCCTTCGACGCCGTCGCCGCGACCGTGACCGAGACCACGGGGCTCGCGGGCGACACCGCCGTGCACGAGGTGGCGGCGCACATCGTGGCGTCCGCGTGGCCGTGGGTCGCGCTCGTCGGCTGGGTGATCCTGCTGCTCGCGGCCGTGCTGGTACTGGTCACCTGGCGTCAGTGGAAGTCGGGCGGCCGCCGTTACCGCACCGAGACCGCGCACCCCGCGACGCACGAGGGCCCGGTCGACGCGGTCGACTCGTGGGACGACCTGTCCCGCGGGACGGATCCCACGCGCTGACCCCGATAGACTGAACACATCCGCACGTCGTCCCCGGAGGAAACATGACCAACCCGATCGCCGACCCTGGCCACGGACACTCGCCTGCGGCCTGGACCGCCGTCGTGATCATGCTCGTCGGCTTCACCGCCGCGACCGTCGCGTTCTGCTTCGAGCAGCCGACCCTGGTCTGGATCTCCGCCGCGCTGATCCCGATCGGGGCCATCGTGGGTTGGGCGCTCGCGAAGGCGGGCTACGGCGTGAAGGGCCCCAAGTACTCCCCGAAGGCGCACTAGTGGTCCTCGCCGACCTGACGGCCGGCGCTGTCGCAGACGCCGAGCGTCGCTCCCTCTCCCGGCCGATCGAGGTCGTCGAGCGCGAGGCTCTCGCGCGCCCGGCGGCGAAGGACGCCCTGGCGTTCCTCGCTCCCGCCGAGCGGGTCAAGATCATCGCCGAGGTCAAGCGGGCGAGCCCGTCCCGTGGCGCACTCGCCGAGATCCCGGACCCCGCCCACCAGGCGTCGCTGTACGAGCAGGGCGGCGCCTCGGCGATCAGCGTCCTGACCGAGGAGCGCCGTTTCGGGGGCAGTCTGGCGGATCTCGAGGCCGTGACCGCGCGGGTGTCGCTGCCGGTGCTGCGCAAGGACTTCATCGCCACGCGGTATCAGGTGCTGGAGGCGCGGGCGGCGGGTGCTGATCTCGTCCTGCTGATCGTCGCCGGGCTCGAGCCGGAGGTGCTGCGCGACCTGTACGCGTTCATCCTGGAGCTCGGCATGACCCCGCTCGTCGAGACGCACTCGGCGGAGGAGCTCGACGTGGCGATCGATCTCGGCGCCGCGCTGATCGGCGTGAACGCGCGCGACCTGAAGACCCTCGAGCTCGACCGTGACCTCTTCGGTCGGCTCGTCGACCGCATCCCGGACACGGCGATCAAGATCGCGGAGTCCGCGGTGCTCACCCCCGCCGATGTCGCGCACTACCGTTCGGCCGGTGCCGACGTCGTGCTGATCGGTGAGGCCCTGGTGACCGGAGATCCGGTCGCCACGCTCGAGAGCTTCCTGGAGGCGAAGTGAGTCTGCGTGACCAGCACGGCCCGTACTTCGGTGACTTCGGCGGCCGGTTCATGCCGGAGTCGCTGATCGCCGCGATCGACGAGCTGACGGTCGCGTACGAGGAGGCGATCGCCGATCCGGAGTTCCGTGCCGAGCTGGCCCACCTGCTGTCCTCCTACGCCGGACGCCCCTCGGCGCTGACCGAGGCGCCGCGGTTCGCCGAGCACGCCGGGGGCGCGCGGGTGTTCCTCAAGCGCGAGGACCTCAACCACACCGGCTCGCACAAGATCAACAACGTGCTGGGCCAGGCGCTGCTCACCAAGCGCCTCGGCAAGACCCGGGTGATCGCCGAGACGGGTGCAGGACAGCACGGTGTCGCGACGGCCACCGCGGCGGCCCTGTTCGGCCTGGACTGCACGATCTACATGGGCGAGGTCGACACCGAGCGTCAGGCGCTGAACGTCGCCCGCATGCGCCTGCTGGGCGCCGAGGTCGTGCCGGTGACCTCGGGCTCGCGCACGCTGAAGGACGCGATCAACGACGCGTACCGCGACTGGGTCGCCTCGGTCGAGACCACGAACTACATCTTCGGCACCGCCGCGGGGCCGCATCCGTTCCCGGCGATGGTCCGCGATTTCCAGAAGATCATCGGCGAGGAGGCGCGCGCCCAGCTGCTCGACGAGGTGGGCCGGCTGCCCGACGCGGTGTTCGCGTGCGTGGGCGGCGGCTCGAACGCGATCGGCATGTTCGACGCGTTCCTCGACGACGAGGGCGTGCGCCTGTACGGCGTCGAGGCGGCCGGCGACGGAGTGGACACCCCGCGGCACGCGGCGTCGATCGAGCGCGGTCGTCCCGGTGTGCTGCACGGCGCGAAGACCTATGTCCTGCAGGACGAGGACGGCCAGACGGTCGAGTCGCACTCGATCTCCGCCGGGCTCGACTATCCCGGCGTCGGCCCGGAGCACTCGTGGCTGGCCGACATCGGCCGCGCGGAGTACATCCCGGCGACCGACGACGAGGCGATGCAGGCCCTGCGGCTGCTGAGCCGCACCGAGGGCATCATCCCGGCGATCGAGTCCGCGCACGCCCTCGCGGGAGCCCTGCGGATCGGCCGCGAGCTCGGACCGGACGCCGTCCTGGCGATCTGCCTCTCCGGCCGGGGCGACAAGGACATGGACACGGCCGCCCGGTACTTCGAGCTCTACGACGAGGCGGCACTCGCGCACGACGCGACCGAGGAGAGCTCCGCCGAAGAAGCCGCCTCGAAGGGAGAGCCGCAGCTGTGAGCCGCGTCGAACAGGCCATCCAGCGCGCGCACGACGCCGGCCGCAGCGCCTTCGTCGGCTACCTGCCCGTCGGCTTCCCCGACCTGGAGACGAGCATCCAGGCGGCGATCGCTCTCGCCGAGAACGGCGTGGACATCATCGAGCTCGGGCCGCCCTACAGCGACCCCGTGATGGACGGCGCGATCATCCAGGAGGCGACGACCGCCGCCCTCGCCGCCGGCTTCCGGATGAAGGACCTCTTCACCGCGATCCGCGCCATCACCGCCGCGACCGACGTCCCGGTGCTCGTGATGACCTACTGGAACCCCGTGCTGCAGTACGGCGTCGATCGCTACGCCGACGACCTGCTGGCGGCGGGCGGCGCCGGGCTGATCACGCCCGACATCACGCCGGACGCGGCGGCGGAGTGGATCGCGGCGAGCGAGCGGACCGGGCTCGACCGGGTGTTCCTGGCCGCGCCGACCTCGTCGGACGAGCGCCTCGAGCTCGTGGTGAAGTCGTCGACCGGTTTCGTGTACACCGTCTCCACGATGGGCATCACGGGGGAGCGGGCCGAGCTCGACCGCGCCGCACGCACCCTCGTCGCCCGCCTGCGCGAGCACGGCGCCCGGCGCGCCTGCGTCGGAATCGGCATCTCCACCGCCGAGCAGATCGCCGGTGTCTCCGAGTACGCCGACGGCGCCATCGTCGGCACCGCGCTCGTGCGCGCCCTGCGCGACGGCGGCGTCCCCGCCCTCGCGGCCGTCGCCCGAACCCTCGCCACCGGCACGTCGTCGGTGCGCTCCGTCCCCGAGAACTAGAATCGCACTCATGTCCCTCGCGCTCCCCAGCAGCTTCACCGGCGTGCTCGCCAGCATCCCGAGTCCTCCCGTCGCGTACTTCGACCTGGGCCCGGTGCGGATCCACTTCTACGCGCTCTGCATCATCGCCGGCATCATCGTCGCGGTGCTGCTGACCAACCACCGCCTCACGAAGCGCGGTGCGGAGCCGTGGGTCGTGATCGACATCTCGATCCTCGCGGTGCCGCTGGCCATCATCGGCGCCCGCATCTTCCACGTGCTGACCCACCCGAACTTCTACTTCGGCGAGGGCAAGAACACCTGGAACCCCTTCGAGCCCGGCTCGGTGTGGGCGATCTGGGAGGGCGGCATCGCCATCTTCGGCGCGCTGATCGGCGGCGCCATCGGCGCGTACCTCGGCTGCCGCTGGACCGGTATCCGCTTCTGGACGTTCGCCGACGCACTCGCTCCCGGGCTGCTGCTCGCGCAGGCCATGGGCCGGTTCGGCAACTGGTTCAACCACGAGCTCTTCGGCCTGCCGACCGACCTGCCCTGGGGCCTCGAGATCGAGTCCACCAACTCGGCCTTCCCTCCCGGGCTCCCCGAGGGCACGCTGTTCCACCCGACGTTCCTGTACGAGGTGCTGTGGAACGGGCTCGGCGTGATCGTGCTGCTGTGGCTGAGCCGCAAGCTCTTCTTCCAGTGGGGCCGGCTGTTCGCGATCTACCTCATCTGGTACAGCGCTGGTCGCATCGTGTGGGAGTCGATCCGCATCGACCCGAGCGAGATCATCCTGGGTCTGCGCAGCAACGTCTGGGCGGCGATCATCGGCGTCGTCGTCGGCCTCGTCATCCTCGTGGTGCAGACGCGCCGTCACCCGGGTCTGGAGCCTTCGCCGTATCAGCCCGGCCGCGGCCGGAAGGACCTGGACGCTGATGTACAATCGCAAGACAATCCCTCTGATTTCGTGGACGTGAGCGAGCCTCCGACCGACGAGGTCACCGCAGGAGCCACCGCCACAAGCACTGCTCCCACGAGCGAGGACGGCTCCCGATAACGCCGCGTCCCGCGGCGGGAGAACCATTGCACTGAACGAGCGGGCCGACGACGTCCCCGGGTTTCACTGAAGATCTGAGGACGGTAACTGGTGTACTTCCAGCCCCCTTACGGCGCCTCCGGCGCATACCCCCCGAAGCAGGGCATGTACAACCCGGCGTTCGAGAAGGACGCCTGCGGCCTGGCCATGGTCGCAACGCTGCGCGGCGAAGCCGGGCACGACATCATCGCGCTGGCCCTCGAGGCCCTGCGCAACCTGGAGCACCGCGGGGCCATCGGGTCCGACGCGGGCACGGGAGACGGGGCCGGCATCCTCACGCAGATGCCAGACGCCTTCCTCCGCGCGGTCACCGGCTTCGAACTGCCGCCCGTGGGGGAGTACGCCGCAGGACTCGCGTTCCTGCCTCGCGACTCGAGCGAGCGCCGCCAGCAGAAGGCCGGCATCGAGAAGATCGCGCGCGCCGAGGGCCTCCGCGTCCTCGGGTGGCGTGAGGTCCCCACCGCGAACGAGAACCTCGGCAAGCTCGCCGACGAGGCCCGCCCCGCGTTCGAGCAGCTCTTCGTGAGCGCCGGCGGGGCCACGCACGCCGACGCGCCGCTCACCGGTATCGCCCTCGACCGCGTCGCCTACCGCCTGCGCAAGCGGGCCGGCCACGAGCTCGGCGCCTACTTCGTGTCGCTGTCCAGCCGCACCCTCGGCTACAAGGGCATGGTCACCACGCTGCAGCTGGAGCCGTTCTACCCCGACCTGCAGGATGAGCGGTTCGCGTCCGAGCTCGCGGTCGTGCACTCCCGCTACTCCACCAACACGTTCCCGTCGTGGCCGCTCGCGCAGCCGCTGCGCATGCTGGCGCACAACGGCGAGATCAACACGGTCGGCGGCAACCGCAACTGGATGCGCGCCCGCCAGTCGCAGCTCGAGTCCGAGCTGCTCGGCGACATCTCGCCGCTGCTGCCCATCTGCACCGACGGCGCGAGCGACTCGGCCTCGTTCGACGAGGTGCTCGAGCTGCTCACCCTGACCGGTCGCAGCCTGCCGCACGCGATCATGATGATGGTGCCGGAGGCGTACGAGAAGCAGGCCGACATCACGCCGGAGCTGCGCGCGTTCTACGAGTACCACTCCAACCAGATGGAGCCGTGGGACGGCCCGGCCGCGCTCATCTTCACCGACGGCACGCTGGTCGGCGCGACGCTCGACCGCAACGGACTGCGCCCGGGGCGCTGGACCGAGACCACCGACGGACTGGTCGTGATCGGCTCGGAGACGGGCGTGCTGCACTTCGAGCCCGAGCGCATCAAGCGCCGCGGGCGTCTGCAGCCCGGCAAGATGTTCCTCGTCGACACGGCACAGCGCCGCATCGTCGAAGATCGCGAGATCAAGCAGGAGCTGGCCACGCTGCACCCGTGGCAGGAGTGGCTCGACGCGGGGGCCGTGCGCCTGGCCGACCTGCCCGAGCGCGAGCACATCGTGCACCCGCCGGCGTCGATCACCCGCCGCCAGCGCACCTTCGGGTACACCGAGGAAGAAGTGCGCATCCTGCTGACCCCCATGGGCCAGACCGGCGTCGAGCCGCTCGGTGCCATGGGCTCGGACACCCCGATCGCGGTGCTCAGCAAGCGACCGCGACTGCTGTTCGACTACTTCACGCAGCAGTTCGCCCAGGTCACGAACCCGCCGCTGGACTCGATCAGGGAAGAGGTCGTCACGAGCCTCAAGCTCGGCCTCGGTCCCGAGTCGAACCTGCTCAGCTGGGGTCCGGAGCACACCCGCACGGTGTCGCTCGACTTCCCCGTGATCGACAACGACGAACTGGCGAAGATCCGCCACATCGACAAGGCGCTGCCCGGCCGGTCGAGCGCGACGATCCGCGGCCTGTACCACTTCGACTCCGGCCCGCACTCGCTCGCCGAGCGCCTGACGGAGATGTGCGCCGAGGTCGACCAGGCCATCGCGGACGGCGCGGAGTTCCTCATCCTGTCCGACCGCGACTCCAACAAGGACCTCACGCCCATCCCGTCGCTGCTCATGGTGTCGGCGATCCACCACCACCTCATCCGGCGCGAGAACCGCATGAAGGTGGGTCTGATCGTCGAGGCCGGCGACGTGCGCGAGGTGCACCACGTCGCGACGCTGATCGGCTACGGCGCGTCGGCGATCAACCCGTACCTGGCGATGGAGACGGTCGAGCACCTCGTCCGCACCGGCTACATCACCGGCATCACGCCCGAGAAGGCGGTCAAGAACCTGATCTACGCGCTCGGCAAGGGCGTGCTGAAGATCATGTCGAAGATGGGCATCTCCACCGTGTCGTCGTACGCCGGCGCCCAGGTGTTCGAGGCCGTCGGTCTCAGCCAGGAGTTCATCGACGCCTACTTCACCCGCACGGAGTCGAAGCTGGGCGGCATCGGGATCGAGGAGATCTTCGCCGAGAACCAGGCGCGGCACGACTACGCGTACCCCGAGGATGCCGCAGCCCGCGCGCACGAGCGCCTGTGGACGGGCGGCGAGTACCAGTGGCGCCGCGACGGCTCCCCGCACCTGTTCAACCCGGAGACGGTTTTCAAGCTGCAGCACTCCACCCGGACGCGGCGGTACGACATCTTCCGTGAGTACACGAAGCTCGTGGACGAGCAGGCCGCCGAGCTCAAGACCCTCCGCGGACTCTTCACGCTGCGCACCGGCACCCGCAAGCCGGTCCCGCTCGACGAGGTCGAGCCGGTGTCCGCGATCGTGAAGCGCTTCTCGACCGGGGCGATGAGCTACGGCTCCATCTCCAAGGAGGCGCACGAGACCCTGGCGATCGCGATGAACCGGATCGGCGGCAAGTCGAACACCGGTGAGGGCGGCGAGGACCCCGACCGCCTGGTCGACCCCGAGCGACGCAGTGCGATCAAGCAGGTGGCCTCCGGCCGCTTCGGCGTCACGAGCCTGTACCTCACCGAGGCGGACGACATCCAGATCAAGCTCGCCCAGGGCGCGAAGCCCGGCGAGGGCGGTCAGCTGCCGCCCACGAAGGTGTACCCGTGGGTCGCGCGCACGCGTCACGCCACCGCCGGCGTCGGGCTCATCTCGCCGCCGCCGCACCACGACATCTACTCGATCGAAGACCTCAAGCAGCTCATCTTCGACCTGAAGCGCGCGAACCCCGAGGCGCGCATCCACACGAAGCTGGTGAGCCAGTCCGGCATCGGTGCGGTGTCGGCGGGTGTGGCGAAGGCGCTGAGCGACGTCATCCTGGTGTCCGGCCACGACGGCGGCACGGGCGCGAGCCCGCTGAACTCCCTCAAGCACGCGGGTACCCCCTGGGAGCTGGGGCTCGCCGAGACGCAGCAGACGCTGATGCTCAACGGCATGCGCGACCGCGTGGTGGTGCAGGTCGACGGCCAGCTCAAGACCGGGCGCGACGTCGTGATCGGCGCGCTGCTCGGCGCGGAGGAGTTCGGCTTCGCGACGGCTCCGCTCGTGGTGAGCGGCTGCATCATGATGCGCGTCTGCCACCTGGACACCTGCCCGGTCGGCGTCGCCACGCAGAACCCGGTGCTGCGCGATCGGTTCACGGGCAAGCCGGAGTTCGTCGTCAACTTCATGGAGTTCATCGCGGAAGAGGTGCGCGAGCTCCTCGCCGAGCTGGGCTACCGCTCGATCGACGAGATCGTCGGACGCACCGAGCTCCTGGAGACGAATGCGGCCGTCGAGCACTGGAAGGCCGAGGGTCTCGACCTGAGCCCCGTGCTGGAGGGCCCGGCGTTCCCGGCCGGCGAGCCGCGCCGCAGCGGTCGCGCGCAGGACCACGAGCTCGACAAGCACTTCGACGTGCAGCTCATCGACATCGCGAAGGGGGCGCTGCTCAACGGCGAGCCCGTCGTGGTGGAGCTGCCGATCGCCAACACGGAGCGCGCGGTGGGCACGATGCTCGGCCATCAGGTGACGTCGCGGCACGGTGCCACCGGGCTGCCGAAGGAGACGATCGACGTCACCCTCACAGGGACCGCGGGGCAGTCGCTCGGCGCGTTCCTCCCGCCGGGCATCATCCTCCGCCTCGAGGGCGACGCGAACGACTACGTCGGCAAGGGCCTCTCGGGCGGCGACATCACGATCCGTCCGCCGCGCGGGGCGTCGATCGCACCGCACGAGAATGTGATCGCGGGCAACGTGATCGGCTACGGCGCGACCTCGGGCACGATGTTCATCTCCGGTGTCGTCGGCGAGCGGTTCCTGGTGCGCAACTCCGGGGCGACCGCGGTCGTCGAAGGCGTGGGCGACCACGCCCTGGAGTACATGACCGGCGGGCTCGCGGTGATCCTCGGGCCGACCGGGCGCAACTTCGGCGCCGGCATGTCCGGGGGAGTGGCCTATGTGCACGCCCTCGACACCGCGAAGGTGAACGCGCAGTCGCTCGGCAGCGGAGAGCTGCGGCTGGAGCCGCTGGACCGCGCCGACCTGGAGGTGCTGCGCGGACTGCTCGTCGAGCACGTCGAACGTACGGCGTCCCCGCGCGCGACCGAGCTGCTGGACGACTTCGACGCGCGCGCGGCGGAGTTCGTGAAGGTGCTTCCCCGTGACTTCGCCGCCGTGCGGAGCATGCGCGAGGAGGCTCTGGCCGAGGGGATCGACCCCGACGGCGACATCGTGTGGAACCGCATCCTGGAGGTGACCGGTGGCTGACCCCAAAGGCTTTCTGAAGGTGACCGAGCGGGAACTTCCCGCTCGCCGTCCGGTGCCGGTGCGCATCATGGACTGGAAAGAGGTCTACGAGCCGGGCGACAAGGCCGTCCTGCGCCGTCAGGCCGGTCGCTGCATGGACTGCGGTGTCCCGTTCTGCCACTCGGGCTGCCCGCTCGGCAACCTCATCCCCGAGTGGAACGACCTCACGTGGCGCGGTGAGGGCCGGGCCGCGATCGAGCGCCTGCACGCGACGAACAACTTCCCTGAGTTCACCGGTCGCCTGTGCCCGGCGCCCTGCGAGAGCTCGTGCGTGCTGGGCATCAACCAGCCGGCGGTCACGATCAAGCAGATCGAGGTCTCCATCATCGACGAGGCCTTCGCGAAGGGCTGGGTCGAGCCCGAGCCGCCGCAGCGCCTCACCGGCAAGACGGTGGCCGTCGTCGGCTCGGGGCCCGCGGGCCTCGCCGCCGCCCAGCAGCTGACGCGCGCGGGGCACACGGTCGCGGTGTTCGAGCGCGACGATCGCATCGGCGGGCTGCTGCGCTACGGCATCCCCGACTTCAAGATGGAGAAGACGCAGCTCGAGACGCGTCTGCGCCAGATGCAGGAGGAGGGGACCCGGTTCCGTGCGGGTGTCGAGATCGGCAAGGACATCTCCTGGGCCGACCTCCGCGCGCGGTACGACGCGGTCGTGATCGCGACCGGTGCCACGGTTCCCCGCGACCTGCCCATCCCCGGGCGCGACCTCGACGGCGTGCACTTCGCGATGGAGTACCTCGTGGAGTCCAACCACGCGGTCGCCGGCGACGCGGTGCCAGGGCAGATCACGGCCGAGGGCAAGCACGTCATCGTGATCGGCGGCGGCGACACCGGTGCGGACTGCATCGGCACGGCGCACCGTCAGGGAGCGCTGAGCGTGACGAACCTGGCGATCGGCAAGCAGCCCGGCGACACGCGCCCCGACCACCAGCCGTGGCCGATGATGCCGACCGTGTTCGAGGTGTCGTCCGCGCACGAGGAGGGCGGGGAGCGCGTGTTCCTCGCCTCCACGGTGGAGTTCCTGTCGAACGAGGTCGGCGAGGTGCGCGCGCTGCGGGTGGCCGAGACCGAGTACATCGACGGACGCCGGGTTCCCAAGAGCGGCACCGAGCGGGAGATCCCCGCCGATCTCGTGCTCATCGCGATGGGCTTCACGGGTCCGGAGCAGGACGGCTACACGGAGGACACCCGTCCGCAGGTGACCGACCGCGGCTCCTTCCACCGCGACGCGTCGTACGAGTCGTCGGTGCCCGGCGTGTTCGTGGCCGGTGATGCCGGACGCGGGCAGTCGCTCATCGTGTGGGCCATCGCGGAGGGTCGTGCGGCGGCGGCGAACGTCGATCGCTACCTCATGGGCACCACGGTGCTGCCCGAGCCGGTGCGTCCGAGCGATGTCGCGATCGGTCTCCAGCCCGCGTAGGCTGGGGCAGGCACCGTCGCCCGAACGTTCATCCCCCACTTCTACCCTGGAGAGTTCTTTGAGACGCGCGAAAATCGTCGCCACTTTGGGTCCGGCCACCTCGACGTATGAGACGGTGCGTGCACTGATCGATGCGGGTGTGGACGTGGCACGTCTGAACCTCAGCCACGGCGACTACTCCGTGCACGAGAACAACTACGCGAACGTGCGTCGCGCAGCGGAGGACTCCGGCCGCGCCGTGGCGATCCTCGTCGACCTGCAGGGACCGAAGATCCGTCTCGGCCGTTTCGAGGACGGGCCGTACGAGCTCGCCAAGGGCGACATCTTCAAGATCACCACCGAAGACATCATCGGCAACAAGGAGATCTGCGGCACCACGTTCAAGGGGCTGCCCCAGGACGTGAAGCCCGGTGACTTCCTGCTGATCGACGACGGCAAGGTCCGCGTCGAGGTGGTCGAGACCGACGGCGTCACCGTCACCACGCGCGTGGTCGTCGCCGGCGCCGTGTCGAACAACAAGGGCATCAACCTGCCCGGTGTCGCCGTGAACGTCCCCGCTCTGAGCGAGAAGGACGAAGACGACCTGCGCTGGGGTCTGCGCACGGGTGCCGACCTCATCGCCCTGTCCTTCGTGCGCAACGCGGAAGACGTGTCGCGCGTGCACGAGATCATGGCGGAGGAGGGCGTGCGCGTCCCCGTGATCGCCAAGATCGAGAAGCCGCAGGCGGTCGATGCGCTGGAGGAGATCGTCGACGCGTTCGACGGCATCATGGTCGCCCGTGGCGACCTAGGTGTCGAGCTGCCTCTGGAGGCCGTGCCGATCGTGCAGAAGCGCGCGGTGGAGCTCGCCCGGCGCAACGCGAAGCCGGTGATCGTGGCGACGCAGATGCTCGAGTCGATGATCAACAGCCCGGTGCCCACGCGCGCGGAGACCTCCGACGTCGCGAACGCGGTGCTCGACGGCGCCGACGCGGTGATGCTCTCGGGCGAGACCAGCGTGGGCGACTACCCGGTCGTCGTGGTGGAGACCATGGCCCGCATCATCGAGTCCACCGAGGAGCACGGCCTGGAGCGGATCCTCCCGCTGACGACCAAGCCCCGCACGCAGGGTGGTGCCATCACGCTGGCCGCCCTCGAGGTCGCGGAGTTCGTCGACGCGAAGTTCCTCTGCGTCTTCACCCAGTCGGGCGACTCCGCCCGCCGCCTGTCGCGTCTGCGCTCGCGCATCCCGATGCTGGCGTTCACCCCGGAGCCGGCGATCCGTCGTCGGATGGCGCTCACGTGGGGCCTGCGCTCCACGCTGGTCGACATGGTCCAGCACACCGACCTGATGTACCACCAGGTCGACGAGTACCTGCTCCAGAACGGCCTGGCGGTCGAGGGCGACAAGGTCGTCGTGATCTCCGGTTCCCCTCCCGGGATCGTGGGCTCGACGAACGACCTCCGCGTGCACAAGGTGGGCGACGCGATGCGTGGTGCTGCGCCGATCTACAAGGCCGGCGTCTGACGCACGAGGTGTCCGTAAGGGGCGGGGCTACGGCCCCGCCCCTTCCGTATGTCCCGGGCCCGCGTCAACCCTCTGCGACCGCGCGGGCGGGGCGGATAGCGTGGGCGCATGGTCGTTCGTACGCGCCTCGTGCTCACGTCGGGGTTGATGTTCCGCCTTCGGGAGACTCCGCGACCGGCGGGATCCGTCGTCCCCACGATGGTGCTGGTGCACGGCATCGGCATGTCGCACCGCTACCTGTCCCGCCTGCACGAGAGGCTCGCTGAGCACACCCGTGTGGTGTCGGTGGATCTTCCGGGCTTCGGCGGACTGCCCAAGCCCTCCGTCGACGTCGGGGTCGAGCGGATGGGCAGCGCACTGGCCGAGGTGATCGGAACGCTCGGCGATGACCGCGTGGTGCTCGTCGGACACTCGATGGGCGCGCAATGGACCGTGGAGGCTGCTCTGCACCGCCCGGAGTACGTGCGCGCCGTGGTCGCGATCGGCCCGGTCGTGGACGAGCGGTGGCGCACGATTCCGGCACAGGCGCGTGCCCTCGCGATCGACACCGTGGGGGAGACGCCCGCGATCAACACGATCGTCTTCACCGACTACCTCCGCTGCGGCGTGCGTTGGTATCTGCGGCAGGCGCGCCACATGATCGGCTATCGGCTTCAGGAGCGGGTGGCGGAGCTGACCCTGCCGTTGCTGGTGATCCGCGGGGGAGCGGATCCGATCGCGGGTCGCGCGTGGTGCCGCCGGCTGCGCGACAGCGCCCGCGTCTCGCGTCTCGTCGAGATCCCCGGTCACCACCACGTGGCCCAGCAGTCCGCGCCCCGCGCCGTCGCGTCGGCGATCCTGGCGCACACGGCCGGTGCCTGGCCGCACGCTGCCACGTCGAGGAGCATGGACGAGAAGCGGAGCGCGCCATCGACGTCGTGAGGAGGCTGGGCTGGTGGGCCGCCGACTACGCGTATGCGGGGTTCTGGCAGGTGCGCTCCTTCTTCGGACGAGATGACGCGAGGGCGTTCACCGACGGCGATGGCGTGCCGATCGTGGTGCTCGCCGGGGTGTACGAGACGTGGCGGTTCCTGGAGCCGCTCATCGTCGCGCTGCACCGGCGGGGTCATCCGGTCCACGTGGTGGATGCGCTGCGGCGCAACCGGTTCCCGGTCGCGGACGAGGCGGAGCAGATCGCGGAGCATCTGCGTGCGCGCGACCTCACCGGGGTGATCCTCGTCGCGCACAGCAAGGGAGGTCTGGCGGGCAAGCTCGCCATGACCGGACCGGAGGGGCACCGCATCCGGGCGATGCTGGCGGTCGCGACGCCGTTCGGAGGTTCCCGGTACGCCCGGCGCATGCCGGGACGGGTGCTGCGCGCCTTCTCTCCGGACGACCCGTCCATCCTGGCGCTCGCGCGCGAGGTCGAGGTCAACGCCCGGATCGTGTCGGTCTATGCGGAGTTCGACCCGCACATCCCCGAGGGCAGCGCGTTGCCGGGAGCGAAGAACGTCGTGCTCGACACCGGCGGCCATTTCCGCATCCTCGCCCACCCCCGGGTGCTCGCCGAACTCGCGGCACTGGCGGAATCCTGAGCGCTCACCCGCAGGTATCGTGGGGCTCCCGTGGCGAGTCCAGCGTCGGGAGCCACAGGAGGAGCTCGGGCAGGGTCGCGTACGCCGCATAGCCGTGGTCGACCGCCGGGAACCGGTGGTAGGCGACATCGGTCCCCGCCGCGCAGAGGCGGGCGACGTACCCGTCGGTCGCGGCGGGACGCACGAGCTCGTCCGCCTCGCCCTGGCCGACGAGCACGGGGACCGTGATGGGCTGGCCGCCCGCGCTGTTCTCGGCGAGCATCGTCCGCCAGGGCTCGGTCGTGGCGGGATCGGCGGTGACGTAGGAGCCGACCAGGGGCTCGGCGATCGCGTGGATCTCCTCGGTGTGGGTCAGCAGGCAGAGCGCGGCCATGTCGGGAGTCGCAGCCGCGCCCTCCGGGGTCAGGATCGACAAGATGGCCTCCTCGCCGAACCGTTCGGCGTAGGCATCCCGGTAGGCGGCGATGGCGAACGAGGCGATGGTGATCCCGGAGACGTCGACGATGTCGTCGGTCATCAGGGCGTTGAGATCGGCCGCCGGCGCCGCCACCGCCACCCCGCGCACCGACAGCTCGGGCGCGTACGTCTCGGCGCGCTCGGCGGCGAAGAGCGCCGCCTGACCGCCCTGGGAGTGCCCCCACAGCACGACGCGAGCGCTCGTCCCCACGCCGTCGAGGCGGCCGGCCGCACGCACGATGTCCAGCACGCTGTTCGCCTCCGGGACGCCCAGCAGATAGGACGACGCGCCCTCCACACCGAGGCCCGGATAGTCGGTGGCCACGACGGCGTATCCCTCGGCGAGCAGCTCGTGCATCCCGGCGATGAGCTTGAACGGATCGAGCGCGAGCGACGGGGCGCACGCCGTCGCCGCTCCCGTGGTCGGGTGCGCCCAGGAGACGACCGTGCGTCCGTTCTCCGGCGCCGGCCCCTCGGGCACGACGACCAGGCCGGACACGGCGATGTCCGAACCGGCCAGGTCGCGGGAGTGGTACAGCACGCGCCACGCTCTCGTGCCGACGGGAGCACTGTCGATCTCCTCGGAGCGGATGAGCGAGCCCGGGGCTCCGGAGGGCAGCGGGGTCGGGGCGGTGACGAAGGCCGGATCGCTCGCGCGCTCCGCCTCCTCCGCGCTCGTGCGCCTGAACACCTCTGCGGCGATCAGGAGCAGGATGACGAGCGCGACCGCCAGGACGACGAGAGTGGCCCGCGCGGTGCGATGCGACCTCCGGGCATGAGCTGCCGGTGCGTCCCCGCTGTGCATAGAGCATGTATAGCGCACCGTGTGCCGGCGGTGGGACTCGAACCCACACGCCCTTTCGGACAAAGCATTTTGAGTGCTCCGCGTCTGCCATTCCGCCACGCCGGCCCGTGTGTCGCGTCTTCGACTGTAGCGCAGGGCGAGCCGATCACCCGGCGCCGATGAGCGCTTCGGCCGAGCGCCGCGCCCTCTCCAGTAGGATGGAGTCCGTGACCGAGCAAGAACAGGCTGAGCAGCCCACGGCATCCGCACCCCGACGCGTCGTCGTCGCCGAAGACGAGTCGCTGATCCGTCTCGACATCGTCGAGATCCTTCGCGACAACGGCTTCGATGTCGTCGGCGAAGCCGGTGACGGGGAGACGGCCGTCGCCCTCGCGACCGAGTTGCGCCCCGACCTGGTCATCATGGACGTCAAGATGCCCCAGCTCGATGGCATCAGCGCGGCCGAGAAGCTGCACAAGGGCAACATCGCCCCGGTCGTGCTGCTGACGGCCTTCAGCCAGAAGGAGCTCGTGGAGCGGGCGAGCGAGGCGGGCGCCCTGGCGTACGTCGTCAAGCCGTTCACCCCGAACGACCTGCTTCCGGCCATCGAGATCGCGCTCGCGCGTCACGAGCAGATCATCACGCTCGAGGCCGAGGTCGCCGACATGGTCGAGCGCTTCGAGACCCGCAAGCTGGTCGACCGCGCCAAGGGACTGCTGAACGAGAAGATGGGCCTGAGCGAGCCCGAGGCGTTCCGCTGGATCCAGAAGGCCTCGATGGATCGCCGCCTCACGATGCAGGACGTCGCGAAGGCCATCATCGAGCAGCTCGCCCCGAAGAAGTAGCCGGTCCGGTGCTCCGCCTCGACGCCGAGCACCTGCTGCGGCCCGTGCGTGCGGGCGACGGCCCCGGCATCGCCGCGGCCTACCGCGCGAATCGTGCACACCTGGCTCCGTGGGAGCCCGAGCGCGACGCCGCCTTCTTCACCGACGAGTGGCAGGAGCGGCACGTCGCGCAGTGCCTGGCGGAAGCCGAGGCGGGACGGAGCCTGCGGTTCGTCGTGGTCGGGGATGATGGTTCGATCCGCGGCCGCGTCAACCTGAACTCGATCGTCCGCGGCGCGTTCTGGAGCGCGGACCTCGGCTACTGGATCGACGCCTCACGGCTGCGGCGCGGGCTGGCCGGGCGTGCGGTGACCCTCGTCGCGGAGCACGCGAGGACGGAGCTCCACCTGCATCGGCTGCAGGCTGCCACGCTGCTCCACAACCTGGCTTCGCAGCGCGTGCTGGCGGGATGCGGTTTCGAGCGCATCGGCCTCGCGCCGAAGTACCTGAGCATCGCGGGGGAGTGGCAGGATCACCTGCTGTTCCAGCTTCTGCTGGAGGAGCCTCTCAGCGCACCGCGGGAACGTCCTTGATCATGTTGGTGATGCGGATCGTCGAGCAGCGTCGGCCCTGATCATCCGTGACGACGATCTCGTGCACCGTGATGCTGCGTCCGAGGTGCACCGGCGTGCATACCCCCGTGACGGTCCCGGAGGTCGCGGAGCGGGTGTGGGTCGCGTTGATGTCGACGCCGACCGCGAGGCGCCCCTCTCCGGCGTGGAGGTTCGCCGCCATCGAGCCGAGGGACTCGCCGAGCACGACATACGCGCCGCCGTGCATCAGGCCGACGGGCTGGGTGTTGCCGGCGACCGGCATGGTCGCGACGCACCGGTCGACGCCGAACTCCACGAACTCCATGCCCATCTTCTCGGCCAGTGCGCCCATGCCGCGGGCGGCTGCCCACTCGAGCCCTTCGCTGGTCGCGACCTCGCCCATGCATCCTCCTCTGCGGGTGTCCGTGCTCCTCGTTAGGCTGACAGGGTGACGGACTCCGCAAAGCCTACCCTCATGGTCGTCGACGGCCATTCGCTCGCCTACCGCGCTTTCTTCGCCCTCCCGGTCGACAACTTCACGACCAAGGACAACCAGCACACGAACGCCATCTACGGCTTCCTGTCGATGCTGGTGAACCTCATCAAGGCCGAGCAGCCGACGCACCTCGCCATCGCCTTCGACACGTCACGGCACTCGTTCCGCACCGACGAGTACCCCGAGTACAAGGCCACCCGCTCCGAGACCCCCTCCGAGTTCAAGGGCCAGATCCCGCTGCTGCAGGACTGCCTCGCGGCCATGTCCATCCCCGTCCTGACGCAGGAGGGCATCGAGGCCGACGACATCCTCGCCACGCTGTCGACCCAGGGCGCCGCGCAGGGCTACGACGTGCTCGTGGTGTCGGGCGACCGCGACACCATCCAGCTGGTCACCGACGACATCACCCTGCTGTACCCGTCCGTGCAGGGCGTGTCCCAGCTCAAGCGCTACGACCCCACGACCGTGCAGGAGCGCTACGGCGTCCGCCCGGAACAGTACCCCGACATCGCGGCGCTCGTGGGCGAGACCAGTGACAACCTGCCCGGCGTCCCGAAGGTGGGGGAGAAGACCGCGGTCAAGTGGCTCACCCAGTTCGGCTCTCTCGACGAGCTCCTCGATCGCGCCGACGAGATCAAGGGCGTCGTGGGCGGCAACCTGCGCGACCACATCGACGACGTGCGTCGCAACCGCAAGCTGAACCGTCTCCTGACCGACGTCGAGCTGCCGGTGGCCCCGGGAGACCTCGCGGTCACGCCCATCGACGCCCAGGCCGTGCGCGACATCTTCGCCCGCCTGGAGTTCCGCACGCTGCTGCCGCGGGTGTTCGAGGCGGTGGGCGCGGGCGAGGTGGCCGACGACCCGGCGGCCGTGGTCGAGATGCCCGTTCCCGCGCAGGTGAGCGGCGCCGAGCTCGCCTCGTGGGCTGCCGCGCAGGAGAGCGATGTGGCACTGCGCGTGACGATCGCGGCGGGGGCTCCCGTGCGCCTGGGGGCCGCCACCGAGACGGAGCTGCGCGAGCTCGACTGGTCCGACGACGCGGCCGCGGCTCTTCGCGACTGGCTCGAGTCCTCTGCCCCGAAGGTGCTGCACGACGCGAAGCCGCAGGTGAAGGCGCTGCGGCGCCAGGGCATCCGGCTCGGCGGACTGGCGTACGACACGAGTCTCGCGGGCTGGCTCCTGCGCCCGAGCTTCCCCGACAAGACGCTGTCCGACCTGGTGCAGCGTTACCTCGGAGAGAAGCTGCCCGAGGCCGACCCCTCGCAGCTGGTGCCCGAGACCGAAGGGGCGACACCGTCGCAGGAGGCCTGGTTCGTCCTGCGCGTGGCCGAGGCGCTGCGCGGCGACCTGCCGGAGCCGGTCGCCGCCGTGCTCACCGACATCGAGCTGCCGACCCTGCTCACCCTCGCCGACATGGAGCTCGCGGGGGTCGCCGTCTCACACGAGGTGCTGTCCACGTTCTCGGGCGAGCTGGCGGCACGAGCGGATGTGCTCGCGCAGGAGGCGTTCTCGGTGGTCGGGCGCGAGTTCAACCTCGGCTCGCCCAAGCAGCTGCAGGAGGTGCTGTTCGAAGACCTGCAGCTGCCGAAGACGCGTAAGACCAAGACGGGCTATTCGACCGACGCCGCGGTGCTGGCCGATCTGCAGGAGTCCCACCCGCACCCGTTCCTGAGCCTGCTGCTGCAGCACCGCGAGGCGACCAAGCTGCGGCAGATCATCGAGTCGCTGGACGGGGCGATCGGACCGGACCATCGGGTGCACACCACGTACGTGCAGACGGGGAGCCAGACCGGCCGGCTGTCGAGCACCGACCCCAATCTGCAGAACATCCCGGTGCGCACCGAGGAGTCACGTCGGATCCGCAGTGCGTTCGAGGTGGGCGAGGGGTACGAGACGCTGCTGACCGCGGACTACTCGCAGATCGAGATGCGCATCATGGCGCACCTGTCGGGCGACGAGGGGCTTATCGAGGCGTTCAACAGCGGCGAAGACCTGCACCGGTTCGTGGGTGCGCGGGTGTTCGGCGTCGAGCCGGGCGATGTCACCCCGGCGATGCGCACCAAGGTCAAGGCCATGTCGTACGGTCTGGTCTACGGGCTGTCGGCGTTCGGTCTGTCGAAGCAGCTGCGCATCGAGCAGGCCGAGGCCAAGCAGCTCATGATCGAGTACTTCGCCCGCTTCGGCGCGGTGCGCGACTACCTGCGCGCGTCGGTCATGAAGGCGAAGGAAGACGGCTACACCGAGACGATCTTCGGTCGGCGCCGCCCGTTCCCCGACCTCGCGAGCCCGAACCGGGTGCTGCGCGAGAACGCCGAGCGTGCCGCGCTCAACGCCCCGATCCAGGGCAGTGCGGCGGACATCATGAAGATCGCGCTGTTCCACATCCACGACGACCTGCAGGCCGCGGAGCTCTCGTCCCGGGTGCTCCTCCAGATCCACGACGAGCTCGTGGTGGAGGTCGCGTCGGGGGAGTGGGATCGGGTCGAGCAGATCGTCCGCACCCGCATGGGCGATGCCGCGCAGCTCTCCGTCCCTCTCGACGTGCAGGTCGGTCGCGGTCGAGACTGGAACGAGGCCGCGCACTGACCTCACTGGCGAGGGGTCGGGGATTAGGCTGGAAACCATGACTTCCGCACCCCGCACCCCCTCCGCCATCGACAAGGTCGCCGATGACTGGGTCGACACCATCGCCGTGCTCGCCCCGACCCTGGGCACCTACATCGGTCGTTCGGAGGTCAACGATCGATTCGGCGACCTGAGCCCGGAAGGCCACGAAGAGGTCGCCGCGGCGACCAGGGCGACGCTCGACAAGCTGTCCGCGCTCGAGCCCGTCGACGCGATCGACGAAGTCACGAAGACCGACCTGAGCGCCGAGCTGCGCCTGGACCTCGAACTGCACGACGCGAAGTGGCATCTGCGCGACCTCAACGTGATCGCCTCCGCGGCGCAGGACGTCCGCGCCGTGTTCGACCTGATGCCGACGTCGACGGTCGACGACTGGGAGGTCATCTCGACCCGTCTCGCGGCGGTCCCGGGTGCCCTGCGCGGGTACGTCGAGACGCTGCGCACGGGGATCGCCGAGGGGGTCACGCCCGCACGGCGCCAGGTCGCGGAGGTCGCGACGCAGATCGACCGCTACATCGCCGATGACGGGTTCTTCGCGGCCTTCGTCGCGCACGCCGACCCGGACGAGGGGCAGCTGCCCGCGTCGCTCGCGCGCACGCTCGCCGACAACTCCGCCGCCGCGCGCGTGGCCTACGGCGAACTGCGCCGCTTCCTCGCCGAGGAGCTCGCCCCCGAGGCGGGGGAGCAGGATGCGGTCGGACGCGAGCTGTACGCCCTCAACTCGCGTCGGTTCCTCGGGGCGACGATCGACCTCGACGAGACGTACGAGTGGGGCCGCGAGGAACTCGCGCGGATGGTCGCCGAGCAGACGGCGATCGCGAACGAGATCCTCCCGGGAGCATCGGTCGAGGAGGCCGTCGCTCACCTCGAGGGCGATCCCGCACGCAAGCTCGTGGGCACGGAGGCACTGCAGGCGTGGATGCAGGAGACCAGCGACCGCGCGGTCGCGGAGCTCGGCGCCTCGCACTTCGACATCCCGGAGGCGATCCGCACGCTCGAGTGCATGATCGCCCCGACGCAGGAGGGCGGGATCTACTACACCGCTCCCACGGACGACTTCTCCCGCCCCGGTCGCATGTGGTGGTCGGTTCCCGAGGGCGTGACCGAGTTCGACACCTGGCGTGAGCTCACGACGGTGTACCACGAGGGTGTTCCCGGTCACCATCTGCAGATCGCCCAGGCCGTGTACAACCGCGCCGAGCTGAACTCCTGGCGCCGGCTGCTGGCGGGAACGTCCGGTCATGCGGAGGGCTGGGCGCTGTACGCCGAGCGTCTGATGGAGCAGCTCGGGTATCTGGACGACCCCGCCGACCGCCTCGGCATGCTCGACGGACAGCGCATGCGCGCCGCTCGGGTGGTGCTCGACATCGGAGTGCACCTCGGCAAGCCCCGCCTCGACGGCGAAGGTGTCTGGGACGCGGATTATGCACTCGACTTCCTGCGCCGCAACGTGAACATGTCGGACCAGTTCGTGCAGTTCGAGGTGAACCGCTACCTCGGTTGGCCGGGGCAGGCGCCGTCCTACAAGGTCGGTCAGCGCATCTGGGAGCAGGTGCGGGACGCGGTCGAGCAGGCGGAGGGCGACGCGTTCTCCTTCAAGGACTTCCATAAGCGCGCACTCGACCTGGGCGGCGTCGGTCTCGACACGCTGCGCAGCGCTCTGCTTCCGCGCTGAGACCACGGGAATGCCCCTTCGGCGTCCGCTGTTCATTCAGCTGAATAGAGAGGCATGACATGGACATCGAATTCGGGCTGGACACCTTCGGGGACATCACACGGGACCAGGACGGCGAGCTGCTGACGGCCGCGCAGACGATCCGCAATGTCGTCGCTCAGGCGGAACTGGCGGATGCGGTCGGTGTCGACTTCTTCGGCGTGGGGGAGCACCACCGTCGCGAGTTCGCGGTGTCGTCTCCGGAGATGGTGCTCGCGGCGATCGCG
The DNA here is from genome assembly GCF_004794395.1 of Microbacterium sp. K41. Classification (NCBI taxonomy): domain Bacteria; kingdom Bacillati; phylum Actinomycetota; class Actinomycetes; order Micrococcales; family Microbacteriaceae; genus Microbacterium; species Microbacterium sp. K41. The sequence goes on from NZ_SSDO01000170.1 coordinate 25,250, forward strand.
GGCCGGACGAAGAGCATCCGTCTCGGCACCGCCGTGACCGTGCTGTCCTCCGATGATCCCGTCCGGGTGTTCGAGCGGTTCGCCACGCTCGACGCGCTGTCCGACGGTCGCGCCGAGGTCGTGCTCGGTCGCGGCTCCTTCATCGAGTCGTTCCCGCTCTTCGGCTACGACCTGCGCGACTACGACACGCTGTTCGAGGAGAAGCTCGACCTGTTCGTGCACCTCCTGGAGGAGAAGCCGGTGACCTGGTCGGGCACCATGCGGGCATCGCTGGAGAACGCCGACGTCTTCCCGAAGACCGAGAAGGGTCTGCGGACGTGGGTCGGCGTCGGCGGCAGTCCGGAGTCGGTCGTGCGCGTGGCACGCCATGGTCTGGGATTGATGCTCGCGATCATCGGCGGACCGGCCGCGCGGTTCCGGCCCTTCGTCGACCTGTACCACCGCTCCGTCGCCTCGTTCGGCACGACATCGCACCCCGTCGCGGTGCACTCGCCGGGACACATCGCCGACACGGACGCCGAGGCCTGGGACGCCGCGTACTCGGGCTTCGAGGCGATGAACAACACCATCGGACGCGAGCGTGGATGGCCGCCGTACAGCCGTGCGCGCTTCCAGAACGACGTGGGGCCGGAGGGCGCGCTCTATGCCGGTTCGCCCGATCGCGTGGCGACGAAGATCGCCGACACGGTGACGACCCTCGGCCTCGGCCGCTTCGACCTCAAGTACGCCACCGGCACCCTGTCGCACGAGGCGATGATGCGCAGCATCCAGCTGTACGGCACCGAGGTGATTCCGCGCGTGCGGCGCTTGCTGGCCGACCGCGACTGACGACGGCGGGCGGGCGGGCACCGCGCCCGCCCGCCTCTACGATGAGTGGCATGGCCAACACCGCCCTGCCGAGCCGCACCTCGCTCGCCCAGCGCCTCGATGTCCTTCCGTTCACGCGCCGGCACCTGCGAGTGCTCTCCGGCTCCGGGGTGGGGTGGGCGCTGGACGCGATGGACGTCGGTCTCATCTCGTTCATCATCGCGGCGCTCACGCAGCAGTGGGACCTGTCGAAGGGCGAAGCGGGGCTCATCGCATCGATCGGCTTCGTCGGCATGGCTGTGGGGGCGACGCTCGGGGGACTGCTCGCCGACCGGTTCGGCCGTCGTCAGGTGTTCGCCCTGACGCTCCTCGTGTACGGCGTCGCCACCGGAGCGAGCGCCCTCGTCGGGGGAGTGGCGGCCCTGCTGGTGCTGCGCTTCTTCGTCGGCCTCGGACTGGGCGCCGAGCTTCCGGTGGCCTCGACGTACGTCAGCGAGTTCGCCCCGGCACGCATCAGGGGACGCCTGATCGTGATCCTCGAAGCGTTCTGGGCCGTGGGCTGGACCGCCTCCGCGCTGATCGGCTTCCTCGTGATCCCGGCGTCGGAGTCCGGGTGGCGCTGGGCGTTCGCGGTGGGTGCGATCCCCGCCGTCTACGCGCTCATCGTGCGGTGGGGCCTTCCGGAGTCGCCGCGCTGGCTCGCCTCGCGCGGCAGGATCGCGGAGGCCGACCGGATCGTGTCCGCCTTCGAGGCCGAGGCGGGGATGACGGCGGCCCCCGCGATCCGCAAGGAGCCGGCCTCGCGGGCGATCGCCGCCACGGCCGGGGCGAGGCTCGCGACGCTGTGGAACCGGGAGTTCCGCGTGCGCACGCTCTGTCTGTGGCTGGTGTGGCTGTCCGTGAACTTCGCGTACTACGGAGCGTTCATCTGGATTCCGAGCATCCTCGTCGACGCGGGTTTCGACCTCGTGCGGTCGTTCGGCTTCACGCTCATCATCACGCTCGCGCAACTGCCGGGGTACGCGGTGGCCGCGTGGCTGATCGAGGTGTGGGGGCGCCGCGTCACGCTGTCGGTGTTCCTCCTCGGCTCGGCCGTCTCCGCCGTGCTCTTCGGCACCGCGAGCACCGAGGCCGCGATCATCGCGACCGGTATGGCGCTGTCGTTCTTCAACCTCGGCGCCTGGGGGGCACTGTACGCGGTGACACCGGAGATCTATCCGACCTCGCTGCGGGGGACGGGCGCCGGATGGGCCGCGGGCATCGGCCGCATCGCCTCGGTCGTGGCACCGATCGCGGCCCCGGTGCTGCTCCTCGCGGGTGGTGCGCCGGTGCTCTTCGTCGTCTTCGCCGCCTGTTTCCTCCTCGCGGCGGGGGCGTCGTGGGGGCTCGTGGATCGACGCGGTGCAGCCCTCGACGACCGCTGACGCCGCTGTCCGGGCACGGCAATAGGCTGGGTCCGTGACCGATGTGCGATTCGTGGCGATAGGCGACTCCTTCACGGAGGGCGTGGGGGATGTGCTGCCCGACGGGCGCGAGCGCGGATGGGCGGACATCGCGGCACAGGGGTGGGCCGACGCTGCCGGTCACCCGATCCAGTACGCCAACCTCGCGATCCGCGGCAAGCTCGCCTGGCCGATCGTGGAGCAGCAGCTCGAGCCCGCGCTGGCGCTGCGCCCCACCCATCTGTCGTTCAACGGGGGCGGTAACGACATGCTCCGTCCGCGGGCCGATCCCGAGCACATCGCCGACGCGTTCAGCCGCGTGCTCCGGCGCTGCGACGAGGAGGGCGTCACCATGATCCTGCTCTCCGGAGCGAACCCGAGCGGCCAGCTGCCCATGGGGTCGCTCGTGCAACGCCGGGGCGACCTGCTGTCGGAGGCCGTGCTGCGCCGCATCGAGGATCGCCCTGATGTGATCCGCGCCCTGAACTGGCCGGACCGCGAGCTCTCGAAGCCGCCGTACTGGTCGGAGGACCGCCTGCACATGAACGCCGCCGGACATCACCGGGTGGCTGCGCGGGTGCTCCACGCACTGGGTTTCGAACCCCCGGAGGCCTGGTGGGCGCCACTCGACCGCCCGGGTCTCGGCCCGTCGGGTCTCGCGTACTATCGCGAGTTCGTGGGTCCCTGGGTGCGTCGCCGGGTCACCCGCACCTCCTCGGGTGACGGTCGCACGGCGAAGTACCCGACCTGGATCGAGTGCACGCCCGCGTGAGCGACATCGAGCTGACGCGCCTTCCCGCCGGAGAGGTCACACTGCACGATGCACGGACGCGTTCGACGCGGCAGGTAACCCTGGAGCCGTTCCTGCTCGGCGTCTTCCCGGTGACGGAGGAGCAACTGGCCGACGTGCTGGGCGTCGCCGTGCGACATCCCCGCCGCCCGGCCGCCGACGTGAGCTGGCTGCGAGCCGTGCACTTCTGCAATGCGGCGTCGGAGTGGGAGGGCTTCGACCCCGTGTACCGCTTCGACGGCGAGGACGTGACCTGGGACACGACGGCGGACGGGTACCGGTTGCCGACCGAGGCGGAGTGGGAGTTCGCGTGCCGTGCCGGTTCCGCGGGCCCGCACTATGCACCACTCGCCGATGCGGCGTGGACAGCGGCTGATCACGTCACCGCGCCGCAGGACGTCGGCGGGAAGCTGCCCAACCTCCACGGGCTGTTCGACACGCTCGGCAACGTGTGGGAGTGGTGCTGGGACCTGCTCGACCCTGCGCGGTACGACGACTATCGCGTCTTCCGCGGGGGCGGGTTCGCCGACGAGGCGTGGAGCGTGCGTGCGTCCGTCCGCCGCGGGGGAGCGCCCCGGATGCACCATGACGACGTGGGCTTCCGCGTCGCTCGCGGCGGCTTCGATCGCGAGGAAGAGGCCCAGGGGTGGTCGGCCGCCGGCGACCGCGCGCGCGCCACCGTCGA
>NZ_SSDO01000171.1:0-4942 GCF_004794395.1 Microbacterium sp. K41
CAGCACCGCGGTCGTGCGCGCCTGACGCCGCCGCGCCGCGACCCACAGCACGCAGGCCGTGGCCACCCCGAGGATCCCCGGCACGACGCCCCAGGCCCCCGCGGCCGGGGGCAGCACGAGAGGGAACACCCGCAGCGACAGCAGCGAGCCGATCGCGATCGCCAGGGCCGTGCGCCGCCAGGCGAGCTCCGTGCGCTCGGGCTGCAGCCCCGGGTCGTACAGGCGATCCGGTTCCGCCGCCCCCCGCCGCATCAGGGCCGCCGCCCCGTCAGCGCCACAGCACGCCCGCGAGGACAAGCAGACCGACCGTCACCACGACCACCGCGAGCAGCACGGCGGAGAGCGCCCCGGGCAGCGGCCGCGACTGGCGCAGCGCCCGCTCGGCCCGCATCCACTCGAACCACGCGAGGGGAGCGACCGCGGTGCCCGCGACCATCAGCAGCAGCGACGCCGCGAGCCGGAATCCCGGGTGCAGGTCGAGCCCCAGCACCTCCAGGGCCACACCGCCCGCGATCAGCGCGAGGCCGGTGCGGGTCCAGGCCAGGAACGTGCGCTCGTTCGCGAGCGAGAACCGCGGATCGGGCTCCTCACCCACGCGGTAGACGGAGGCGGGGAAGCGGCGCATGGCCTCATCGTAGCGGCGCATCCGCCGCTCAGCGCTCGTGCACGGGACGCCCGGCGAACCAGGTCGACACGACCTCCGTGTGCACGATCTCCTCGGCGGGCCCGGCGATCGCGTCGCGCTCCAGCACCACGAAGTCCGCGGACTTGCCCGCCGTGAGGGAGCCCGTCTCGGCGCCGAGACCCATCGCGGTCGCGGCGTTGATCGTGAACACCTCCAGCGCCTCCTCGGCCGTGAGCGCCTGCTCCGGCCACAGCGTGCCCGGCGCGCGTCGGAGCGGATCGGCGCGAGTCACCAGACCCTGCAGTCCCTCCAGGGTGTTCGGCGACTCGCTCACCGGCCAGTCCGAACCGCCGGCGACGAGGGCGCCCGCGTCGAGCAGCGACCGGTTGGGCTGCGAGTGCTCGGCCCGCGCGCCCAGCACGTCGGCCAGCGCCTGCGGGATCACGCCCGGGTACCAGATGAAGGGCGAGATGTCGGCCGAGACGTCGAGTGCCGCCAGCCGCGGGATGTCGCTCTCGGCGAGGAACTGTCCGTGCGCGATCTGCACGGGCGTGGTGAACCCCTCCGCCCTGAGCTGCTCCGCGGCGTCGAGCACGAGCCGCGCCGAGCCGTCGCCCGTGCAGTGCACCTTGGCGCCCAGGCCGCGGGCGGCGACCGTGCGCAGCCAGCCGGTGAGCTCGTCGAGGGTCATGGTCGTCTCGCCGTGGAAGTGCGCGCCGTGCACCGGGTCGGCGGGGTACGGGTCGAGGAACGAGGCGGTGCGCGCGGGCGGCACGCCGTCGAGGAAGATCTTCACGAAGTCCGGCCGGTGGTGGGCGGTGCGATACTCCTCGCCGCGGTCGAGCAGGGGACTGCCGATCGGGTCGAAGCCGAAGATCTCGTCGTTGATGAGCAGCGACGACACCACCCACGCGTGCAGCTCGTCCGCGCGGTCGAGCCCGGCGAGCGCGGCCAGGATGTCGACCGAGACCCCCGCGTCCTGGAAGGCCGTGATCCCGAACGAGTTCAGCAGCTCGACGCCGCGGCGGGAGGCGGCCGCGTGCTGCTCCGGGGTGAGTCCGCCGCTGCGGTCGTACGCCTCCTGCACCGGGATGCCCGCCGCCTCCAGCAGCACGCCGGTCGGGGTGCCGTCGTCGGGGTCGAGCAGCGTGACGCCGCCCGCCGGGATGCTGCCGGCGGTGATGCCCGCCAGCTCCAGCGCCCGGCTGTTCGCCCAGCGGTTGTGCCGGGAGTCCTCCATGAGCGCGACCGGGCGCCCGCCCGCCGCCTCGTCGAGCCGCCGCCGGGTCGCGGTGTTCGCGAGGGTCGGCAGCAGGGTGGTGGCCACGGCGCCGCCGACGATCCACGCGTCCTCCGGCAGCGTCGCCGCCTTCTCGCGCACCCGGTCCAGGATCTCGTCGAGGCTCAGCGACGGCGCCAGCGACAGCTCGAACAGCTCGGTGCGTCCGGCGAGCGCGTGATGGTTGTGCACATCGACGAAGCCCGGATACACGGCGGCGTCGCCGACCTCGAGCGTCCGTGTGCGGCGCCCGCGGAGGCCCTCCACGTCGGCGCGGTCGCCGATGGCGAGGATCCGCCCGTCGCGCACGGCGAAGGCCTCGGCGCGGGGCCGCGTCCGATCGGCCGTGCGGATCGTGGAACCGGTGACGATGAGGTCGGCGACGTCGGTCATGTCAGGCGTCTCCGAAGGTCGCGGGCTCGAGCTCGGGCGTGTGGTGCGTGGTCGACAGCAGTCGTCCGTAGGCGCCGAACGTGAAGTGCGTCGGCACCTCGCCCGACTCGTCCAGGCCGAACAGCACGCCGTGCGAGCGGATCGCGTTCACGTCACGGTGGTCGGCGATGGTGACCGACGCGCACGGGATGACCTTCTCGCGCCACGCGAACACGTAGATGCCCGGTCGCACCTCCCACACGCTGTTCTCGTCGGTGTCGGCCAGGCCGCGCTCCGGGCCGGCGAGGCACTGCCACGAGTACCACCGCGGCGACAGGTACACGTGCTCGTAGGCGTGCTCCTCGCTGTACACCCACTCCACGCGACGTCCGATGAGCGTCGTGGTCGGGGCGGCCTCGGCGCCGGTCACCTCCGTGCCCTCGATGGTGCCCGGCGCGAAGTGGTGCTGCACGCGCGTGCGGCCCTGCTCGGGGGCGGGGAGGATGTCGGAGATCACGGCCAGCGAGCGCCCGTGCCGCAGGTCGAGGATCAGCGACACGGCCTCGTTCGGCAGGTAGCGGTGGTGGAACTGCACGAAGTACAGCTCGTCGTCGACCTCGAACGCCTCGTAGTCGTCGGTGTCGCTCGCGGCCTCGGTGCTGTCGTCGGCGCCGGGACGGTAGTCCCACGTGACGGTGGAGTCGTCGAAGCGGTGCACGATGCGGGTGCCGCGGCCGTCGACCACGGTGATCTCGCGGCCGCTCAGCGCCGTGCTGTGCGGGGCCTTGTTGGCGTCGAAGCCGGGGGCGAGTCCCTCCAGCGGCAGCCACGTGGAGGTGTCTGCGGGGTTCAGCGTCGTCGTCATGGGGTTCCTTCCTTCGGAGGGCGGGGGAGCGGAGCGGATCAGCGGGCGCTGACCCTCTCCAGGTCGGTGGCGAGCCCGTCGTACACGGCGGGCCGGGAGCGCTTGAGGTAGGCGGCGTAGACGATGCCGCCGATCAGCGCGAGCACGAGCAGCAGCGGCATCAGCCGGATCGCGAGCTCCTCGGAGCCGGCGACGATGTTGAAGTTCACGATCGCGAGGATCGAGATCGCGGCGATGCCGAGGAAGCCGATGCCCGGCGCGATGAACGTGCTCCACCAGCGCGGGTCGCCCTGGCGGCGAAAGTACACGACGATCGAGATCGCGGCGAGCCCCTGCAGGATCAGCACGCTCAGGGTGCCGAAGCCCAGCATCGCGGGCACGAGCGTGAGGATGGGGTCGGCGCCGGCGATCGCGAACAGGATCGCGACGATGCCGGCGAACCCGGCCTGCACGATGCCCGCGAGCTGCGGGGCGCCGTTCGCGCGGGTGCGGGCGAGCGCCTGCGGCAGGATCTTCGCCCGGCCCAGCGAGTACAGGTAGCGGGTGGCGGAGTTGTGGAACGCGAGCATCGCGGCGAACAGGCTCACCAGCAGCAGCACCATCATGACGGTGGTCAGCGGGCCGCCCAGGTACTGCTGCGACAGCGAGAAGATCAGGTCGCCGGTGGGCAGGTGCTCCAGCGCCGTGGCCTGCGCCTGCGCCACGCCGGTCGCGCTCACCACGGCCCACGTGGTGACGCCGAGGATCACGCCGATCGCGATGATCGAGGTGTAGGTGGCGCGGGGGATCGTGCGCAGCGGCTGCTTGGCCTCCTCGCTGAACAGCGCGGTCGCCTCGAAGCCGAGGAAGCCGGTCGCCGCCAGCAGCAGGCCGATGGGCAGCGATCCGGAGAACACGGCCTCCGGGCTGAACGCCGACACGTCGTAGCCGGTCTGCACGAGCACCGAGACGTCGAAGATCACGAGCATCAGCACCTCGAGCACGAGGCACACCCCGAGGATCTTCGAGCTGAAGTCCACGCCGATGCGCGCCAGCACGAAGCACACCACGATCGACAGCAGACCCCACACGAGCCAGTTCACGTCGAGGCCGGTGAGGTCGCGGATGATCGTCTGCATGAAGAAGCCGCTCGTGCCGATCGTGCCGACCACGAAGAAGTTGTAGCCGAGCGTGGCGATGAGTCCGGCGACCAGGCCGCCGGTGCGGCCGAGGCCCTTCACGACGAACGCGTAGAACCCGCCGGCGTTGACCAGCTGCTTCGACATCTGCGCGTAGCCCACCGCGAACAGCAGCAGGATCGCCGCGACGAGGAAGAAGGACATCGGGGTCCCTCCGCCGTTGCCGAGGGCGATCGCCAGCGACGCGACGACCACGATCCCGGTCAGCGGGGCGACCGCGGCCAGGACGAGGAAGACGATGCCGGCGACGCCGAGGGCGCCCGGTCGGAGGGAGGTGTGGTGCGGCGTCGTGGACGCGGACAGCTGCTCTGCCACGTCGGCTCCTTTGCTCGGTGACGGCCGTGCGGACACGGCATCGACGACGAGGGGAATCGTCGATAGAGCGAGTCTGCTCGTCGGCCCGGCGCCGCACTTGACCGTGAGCGAAGGACGATGGTGCCACCGTGCACACCCCGCACACGCCCGTGCTGACGCCGTGGCGCGGGGAGCAGGATGACCGGGACGACACCGCCGCCGTTCCCCGCGCACCGCCGGGCACCGGGCGGCAGGGAGGACCACATGGAGCTGCGGCTGGACGGGACGACGGCCCTCATCACGGGCGCGGGCAGCGGCATCGGCCGGGC
>NZ_SSDO01000172.1:0-2630 GCF_004794395.1 Microbacterium sp. K41
CTCGCTCGCCGCCTTCACCGCCGCGTAGTTCGCGCCACCGGCGAGGGGGCGCGCGACCGCCGTCGACGACACGACCGCGAACCGCCCGGCCGTCGAGGCGCGCAGGGCCGCATCGAACGCCCGACTGGTGGCCCGCACGGCCCCGAGTGCCGGGAGGAGCGCGTCGAAGTCCTCGTCGCTCTGTCCCGCGAGACCTCCGCCGCCGCGCCAGCCGCCCACCAGGGGCACCACGGCATCGACGGGTCCGAGCTGCTCCGCGAGCGCGGTCATCTCCGCGAGGGAGGTCGCATCGGCCACCCGGGTCTCGGCTCCCGCGTCGGCGAGAGGGGTGAGGCGTTCGGCCGAGCGGCCGGTCGCGACCACCCGCGCGCCGGCGTCGTGCAGGGCCCGGGTGACGGCGAGTCCCGCGACGCTGGTGGCCCCGGCCAGGAGCACGGTGCGTCCGCGCGGTCCGTGCGGCGTGATGTCGGTCATGCGATCACTCTCCTCCTGCCGAGAAGGCCTCTGCGGCCGGACCCGGATTCGGGTCTCCGGCCGCAGAGGCTGTGCGCCCCAGCGTCACAACGGTGGCGGTGCGGATCAGTCGTCCGTGCCGCGGATGCCGACCGTCGATTCGATGACGGGCTTCATCTTCTTGTCGAGCGTCTCGAAGAACATCGACAGGGGGAACTCGTCGTCCATCACCGCGTCGGTGTAGCCCTTCGGGGCGCCGGCGAGGATCTCGTCCGAGAGTCCGCGTGCCCACTGCGAGGCGGGGTGCGGGGTGAGCGTGCCGCGCACGAGGTCGTAGGCGGCGAGCCAGTGCGCGACCTTCGGACGGTCGATCGAGTGCCAGTACAGGTCGTCGATCGCATCGCCCAGCGCCACGACCGCGTCGGGCACGCTGTCCCAGTCGAACGCCAGGGCCGTGTCTGTCCAGTGCAGCACGCCGCGCTGGTGCAGCCACGCGAACAGCAGCTGGCCGCCCACCGCGTCGTAGTTGCGGACGCGGGTGCCGGTGATCGCGAAGCGGAAGATGCGGTCGAAGATCACGGCGTACTGCACCAGGTGCGCGTACTCGTGCATCTCGCGCTCGGTCTCGGTGAGCTCCTCGCCCGCCGCCACGCGGGCGTCGAGGGCGCGCTCGATCTTGACCGACTCGCGGAACGCGGTCATGTCGCAGCGCATCTCCTCCAGCGAATAGAGGAAGAACGGCATCCGCTGCTTGATCATGAACGGGTCGAACGGCAGGTCGCCGCGCATGTGCGTGCGGTCGTGGATGATGTCCCACATCACGAACGTCTTCTCGGCCATCTCCTGGTCGTCGAGCATCGCGGCGGCGCGCTCCGGCAGCTTCAGGTTCGTGATCCCGGCGGCGGCGCGGACGACCCGGCGGTAGCGGGCGGCCTCGCGGTCCTGGAAGATGGCGCCCCACGTGAACGTCGGGATCTCGCGCATGGCGACCGTCTCGGGGAACAGCACGGCGGAGTTGGTGTCGTAGCCCGGGGTGAAGTCGACGAGTCGCAGCGAGACGAACAGCTTGTTGCCGTAGTCGCCGGCCTCGAGCGCGGCGATGAACTCGGGCCAGATGGTCTCGACGATCAGCGCCTCGACCAGGCGATCGCTGGAGCCGTTCTGGGTGTACATCGGGAAGACCACGAGGTGGCGGATGCCGTCGATGCGGTGCTGCTGCGGCTGGAAAGCCACGAGGGAGTCGAGGAAGTCCGGCACGCCGAAGTCCTCCGACGCCCACCGCTCGAAGTCGGCGACGGACGCGGCGAGGTAGTCGGCATCGTGCGGGAAGGCGGGGGCGAGGGCCTGGATGCTCGCGGTGATCGCGCCGACGAGCGCGCGGGCGTCGTCGTGGTGCGCGGCCTCGGGGATCGAGCCGTCTTTGATCTGCAGCTCGCGCAGCGCGATGGCGGCCGACTTCAGCTGGGTCCAGGCGGCGGACTGCTCCGCGGTCGACGCGTCCTCGACGACCTCGGGTTCGCCGACGATGGCCTGGACAGCGGAACTGTTGGCGGAAACGAGGGACATCGGAACCTCCGATCGCAGTGTTTAACGGAAAGATTCCGGCAAATACGGAATCCTGACGATAATCTTACAGCCATGGATGATTCTGTCGACCGCGCGATCCTGGCCGCGATCTCCCGTGACGGCCGCGCCACGCTGTCCCAGCTGTCCGAGGCCGTCGGCCTCTCGGTCTCCGCCGTGCAGTCCCGCCTGCGCCGCCTGGAGACGCGCGGGGTGATCTCCGGCTACCGAGCGATCCTCGATCCGGAGCAGGTGGGCACTCCTCTGTCGGCGTTCATCGAGATCACCCCGCTCGACCCCGCCCAGCCCGACAACGCGCCGGAGCTGCTCGAGCACCTGGGCGCGATCGAGGCCTGCCACTCCATCGCGGGAGAGGCGAGCTACATGCTGTTCGTCCGCGTTCCGTCCCCCCGCGACCTGGAGCAGCTCGTGCGCGACGTCCGGCTCGCCGCCAACGTGAGCACCCGCACAACGGTGGTGCTGCAGACCTACTACGAGCACCGCCCGATCATCCCGGTCGGCGCCGGGGAGTAGTCCACCGCCGCAGCGCGCACCGTCGGCCGGCATCCGCGTCGCGTCGCCGCGGTCTGCGCCGTCGAACGACCGCGCGCTGA
>NZ_SSDO01000173.1:0-26266 GCF_004794395.1 Microbacterium sp. K41
AGCTTGTTGGCGTTGTCGCTCGACGTGAAGGTGACCCGGTCGCGCTCGCCGAGGCCGGCCGGCTGCTCTCTGCCGCCGAACGTCCGGTGATCGTCGCCGGCGGGGGAGCCGTGGACGCGGTGCATCAGGTGACCGCGATCGCCGAGCGCCTGGGCGCCCCGGTCCTCACCACCCTGAACGGCAAGGGCGTGCTCGACGAGGGCCACCCGCTGTCGCTCGGCTCGAACCTGCGCCTCGCCGCCGCGCGAGCCGTCGCCGAGGCCGCGGACGTGCTGCTCGTGGTCGGCTCGAAGCTCGGGGAGGCGGAGCTGTGGGCCCCGCGCCTCGAGGCCCGCGGAGCCGTGATCCGCATCGATATCTCCCCGGCGCAGCGCGACAAGAACCTCACCGCGACCGTCGGGATCACGGGCGACGCGGCCGCGGTGACCGATGCCCTGCTGCCGCTGCTGCCCGACACGGCCCCGACACCGCGCGACCTGTCGGCCGAGCGGGCCGCGATCGAGGACGAGTCCCGCGCCACGGCCCCCGAGACGGTGGCGCTCGCGGAGGTGATCGCCGCGGCACTGCCCGACGACGCGATCGTGGCGGGCGACTCGTCGCAGATCGTGTACATGGCGCTGGGCAGCGTGCTGCGACAGGAGCATCCGCACTCCCTGCTCTACACGCCCACCTATGCCACGCTCGGCTACGGGCTGCCGGCCGCGATCGGCGCCGCCGTGGCGCAGACCGAGCGCCCCGTGGTCACGGTGATCGGCGACGGCGCGCTCATGTTCTGCGTGAACGAGCTCGTCACCGCGGTCGAGCAGCGCCTCGACCTCACGGTCGTGTGCGTCGACAACGGCGGTTACGCCGAGATCCGCCAGAACGAGGTCGACCGCGGCATGGCCCCGATCGGCGTGGATCTGGTGCAGCCCGACTGGGCCGCGCTCGCCACCGCGTTCGGCGCGACCGGGCGTCGCGTCGAGAGACGCGACGACATCGCCCCGAGCATCCGCGCCGCCATCGCCGCGGGCGGCGTGCAGCTCGTGCACCTGCCGCAGCACGCCCTCTGAGCCCTCGACACCCCGAACGAACAGGAACGAGAAATGACCGACACCATCGGCCCCGTCGACGCCTCCGTGAACCCGCGGTACTCCGGCATCGCCACCTTCGCCCGCCTGCCCCGCATCGAAGATGTGCCGCGCGCCGACATCGCCGTGGTGGGCATCCCGTTCGACTCCGGTGTGAGCTACCGCCCCGGCACGCGGTTCGGTCCGTCGCACGTGCGGGAGTCGTCGCGTCTGCTGCGCCCGTACAACCCGGCGCAGGACGTGTCGCCCTTCCAGCTCGCGCAGGTCGTCGACGCGGGCGACATCCCCGTGAACCCCTTCGACCTCACCGAGGCCGTGACCGAGGTCGAGCGCGCGGCGACGGCGCTCGGCGAGCAGGTGCAGCGCATCGTGACGATCGGCGGCGACCACACCGTGGCCCTGCCGCTGCTGCGCGCCGTGGCCGCGAAGCACGGGCCGGTCGCGGTGCTGCACTTCGACGCGCACCTCGACACGTGGGACACCTACTTCGGCGCGCCCATCACGCACGGCACGCCCTTCCGCCGCGCGAGCGAGGAGGGGCTGATCGACCTCACCGCCAGCTGCCACGTGGGCACGCGCGGCCCCCTCTACTCCAAGCAGGACCTGGAGGACGACGAGCGCCTGGGGTTCTCGATCGTGTCGAGCGAGTACATCGAGGAGCACGGCGTCGAAGCCGCGATCGACCGGATCCTCACGCGCATCGGCGACAAGCCGCTGTACGTGTCGATCGACATCGACGTGCTCGACCCCGCGCACGCCCCCGGCACCGGGACCCCCGAGGCGGGGGGACTCACGAGCCGCGAGCTGCTGCGCATCCTCCGCGCGCTGCGCGACCGCGACATTGTGGGCGCCGACGTCGTGGAGGTGTCGCCCGCCTATGACCACGCGCAGATGACCGGGATCGCCGCGAGCCACGTGGTGTACGAGCTCGTGACGCTGCTGGCCGCCCGCCTGGCCTCCTGACGCGACGGGTCAGTACAGCGCCGCGAGCAGGTCGGCGAACAGATCCTCGGCGTCGCACTCCACGCGGCGCCGCGCGAACCAGTCGCACACGTTCACGCAGTCGCGGTGCAGCAGGTCGAGCCCCTGCGGGTTCGCGATCACGTCCACGATCTGCGGCAGGTCGATCACCCGCACCCGCCCCTGGTGCACGAGCAGGTTGTACGCGGACAGGTCGCCGTGCGCGAAACCTGCCGCGGCGAACACCCGCATGAGCTCGACCACCTGCGCGTAGTGCTCCTGCAGGGTGTCGCGGTCGGCGCGCACCTGCGCGAGCCGCGGGGCTGCGGTGCCGTCGTCATCGCCGAGGAACTCCATCAGCACCTCGGTCCCGCTCACCTGCACGGGGTAGGGCACCGGGGCGCCGAGCTGCCACAGGCGGCACAGCGCCTCGAACTCCGCGAACGACCACTGCGCCGCAGCCACCGCGCGCCCGTGCTCCGACTTGCGGGCCAGGGCCCTGGTGTCGCGGGTGTTCCGGGTGCTGCGGCCCTCCGTGTACACGGCGGAGCGGTGGAAGCTCCGGTTCTCCTCGCCGCGGTACCGCTTCGCCGCCAGCAGGGTGCGCTGCGCGGGGTCGTCGGGAACGGCGCGTTCGAGCAGGAACACGTCGGCCTCCTTGCCCGTCTTGAGGATGCCGAGCTCGGTGTCGAGCGCGCCCGCCGAGGTCACGACCCACGCGGGCCGCGGCTCGGGGCCGCGTTCGGTCGGGGTGGCGGACGGCCAGGTGGTCCAGCGCTGCCCGTCACCGGGTTCGACGTCGGCGAAGGACAGGGAGGTCTCGAGGGAATCGAAGGGGGAGGCGTCGAAGGACGCGGCTTCCGGGGAAGCGGAGGGATCGGTCACGGTGTGGCTCCGGGAAGGGAGGCCGCACGGCGATCAGGAGCGGGCGGCCTCGAGGGGAAGGTGGTCGGCGAAGGGCGCGACGACGACGGTGTTCATCTCATCGCCTCCTTCCGCTCGGGCTTCCCGGGCGACTCCCGGTGCGACGACGAGCCTACGGGGGTGCGCCGCGGCGTGTCCAGGGTCGGACGATCGGTCGGACGCGGCGGACGACCGGTCGGGCGCGGACGCACGGGCGCCGGAAGGGTGGAACCATGACCACGACTGCCCCCGTCCCCACCGCAGCGCCCACCCGGGCCGACCGCATCCGCTACGGCGGACTCATCGCGCTCATGATCATGGGCTTCCTGCTCGTGACCGCCGAGTTCCTCCCCAACGGTGTCCTCACCGAGATGGCCGAGGGCCTCGGGGTCACCCCGGGTCAGGCGGGGCAGACGGTCACGGTCACGGCGCTGGTGGGACTCGTCGTCGCGCCCACGATCGGGCTGATCTTCCCGCGCCTCGACCGCCGGTCGCTGCTGGTGTGGATGGCGCTCGCCGCGGCCGTGTCGAACCTCGTGGTCGCGATCGCGCCGAACCTGCTGCTCGTGCTCGCCGCCCGGTTCCTCCTGGGCGCGGCGATCAGCGCCTACTGGACCATGTCGATCACGGTCGCCGCACGGCTCGCGGGGCCGGAGCACCTGGGCCGCGGGGTCATGTTCACCTCGGCCGGGGTGTCGCTGGCCACGGTCGCCGGGGTGCCGATCGGCGTGATGCTCAGCGAGGTCGTCGACTGGCGGATGGTGTTCGCGCTCGCCGGCGTGCTGATGGTGGTGCTGGCGGTCGCACTGCGCTGGGCGCTGCCGTCGGTGCCGGCCGAGCGGGCGTCGAGCCTGCGGCGGCTCGTCGACACGGTTCGCCGCCCCGGTATCGGGCTGGGCATGGTCGGGCACGTCCTCGTGGTGCTCGGGCACTTCCTCGCCTACACGTACGTGCGGCTGGCGCTCGAGCGCATCCCCGACGTCGACGCCTCGACCATCGTGGTGCTGCTGGCGCTGTTCGGCGTCGGCGGTCTCCTCGGCAACATCTCGATCGGGCTGGTGATCGACCGGTCGTTCGCGTTCTTCGCCGTGTTCGCGCCGCTCGTGATCGCCGCCGCGGTCATCTCGATGATCCTCTTCTCCGGGTCGATCATCGGCGTCGGCGTGGTCGTGCTCGTCTGGGGCTTCGTCTTCTCGTCGTGGCTGATCGTGATCAACACGTGGGTCGGGCACCGCATGCCGGATCGCCTGGAGGCGGGCGGCAGCCTCGTGGTCGTCGGGTTCCAGGGTGCGATCACCCTCGCCGCGGGTCTGGGCGGGCTGCTCGTCGACACGCTGAGCGTGGAGCTCGCCTACGTGATCGGCGCGGTGTCGCTGCTCGCGGGTGCGGTGCTGTTCGGCCTGTCGAACCGGCTGAGCACGCGGGGCTGACGGGCCACAGGGCGGCGCCGCCTCCCGCGCGGTTCACAACTCCGCAGTTTCCCGGCGATGTGTCGCCTGCCCGTAGCCCGAGCAGTCGCATCGCCGCGGATCTGCGGAGTTGTGAATGGCCGGCCATCGAGATCGGGCTCGGACACGATCCCTCACCGGGAGGTCGGCGGCGGGGGTCGAGGCTCAGACCAGGGCGGGAGTGCGGGCGGCCGAGCGCCAGGACGACGGGGTCATACCCGTGCGGCGGCGGAACGCGCGGCTGAAGCCCTCGTCGGACGCGTAGCCGAGCTCGCGCGACACGTCCGACACGGAGCGCCCGGCGTCGAGCAGGCGCTTGGCCGCGTCGATGCGCACCTCCGTGACGTAGTCGGCGGGGGAGCGGCCGACCGCGACGCGGAACCGCTCGGCGAAGGTGGAGCGCGACATGGCGCCGATGGCCGCGAGGCGCTCGACCGTCCAGTCGCGTCCTGGCTCCTGGTGGATGGCGTCGACCACGCGGTCGAGGAACGGGTCGTTCGACAGCGAGGGCCAGCCCGCGGGTGCGCAGCCGTTGGCGGCCCAGGCGCGGATGACCGACATCAGCACGGTCTTCGCCATCATGCGGCAGATCACGGGGTCGCCCTGCCGGGCGGGGGAGGCCGCGGGGTCGACGAGGCCCATGTTCTCGGCGAGCGCGGCGGCCGCGGGCTCGAGCGCGTCGAATCCGGTGACGGTGAGGAACGGCGGCAGGAGGGCGGGCAGCGGTGAGGTCGCGTCGGCGAACTCGAGGTCGACCACCATGAGCGTGGTGTCACGGTCGGCCTCCAGCACGAACGCGGTGCGGCCGAGGGTGAGGAACGCGTCACCGGCGACCAGGTGGTCGCGGCGCTCGCGGGGCTCGAGGGTGAGGCGGCGGGAGTCGGGGTCGACGCCGAGGCGGCAGCCATCGCCGAGGGGCGGATGCCCCTGCACGCTGCCGGACGCGAGGTAGACGAGCGTCGTGGGCCCGGCCGGGATCGGGAGCAGCCCTCCGGCGGCGAGCGGGATGCGCCGCGCCACGCCGACCCGCAGCTCCACGGCGTCGAGCACGTGCGAGAGCGCGTCCGGGTCCACTGTCACCATGCCTTCGGAAACGCCCCTCCCTCGTCCGGTATTCCGGTGGGAGCCGCGATTCGGCGCCCGAGGACGGCGCGGATACTCTGGAGGGGTACCCCACCCGAGGAGTCCCGTGTTCCGCACCCCTGGCCGTCTGTACCGTGTCCTGGCGATCGCGGAGGCGATCACCTGGACGATCCTGATCGCCGCGATCATCGCCAGGGCGGTCGGCGCCCCCGGGGTCGTGGTCACGGTCGGCGGCGGCATCCACGGCTTCGTGTTCCTCGCCTATGCCGCCACCGCCGTGCTGGTGGCGCTCAACCAGCGCTGGCACCCGGGCGTTGGCGTACTGGCGGTGGCGAGCGCCGTGATCCCCTACGCCACCATCCCGATGGAGATCTGGCTGCACCGCTCCGGTCGGCTGCGCGGCGACTGGCGGCTCGACCCCACCGACGACCCCCGCGACCGCCGCTGGTATGACCGGCTGATGCGCTGGTTCCTCCGCCGCCCGTGGGTGCTCGCGGTGCTGCTGGTCGTGGGCATCGTCGCGCTCTACGTGATCCTGCTGCTGATCGGTCCTCCCGGCGGCAAGTGAGCCGGATCCGGGCCTCTCCGGATCCGATGTCACGTTTCCCGGCGGGGAGCGTCCTTCTCTGCGGAGCCACCCCGGTTCCCGGCGCCTCGGGCGTCGCACAGAGAGGAAACCATCATGACCGAACCCATCACCTCGCTCGACCGGCTGCACATCGCCTTCATGGAGCGGTTCAACGCCGGCGACATCGAGGGACTGCTCGCGCTCAACGCTCCCGGTGTGGTGCTCGTGCCCGCTCCGGGTCAGCCGGTGTCCGAGCCGGCGGAGGTGCGCGCGGGCCTGGAGCAGTTCGTCGGCCTCGGCGGTCCGATCACCATGACCGTCCGGAACGTGTTCGTGAACGGCACGGTCGGGCTCGTCGTGGCCGACTGGACGCTCGACGGCACCGCTCCCGACGGCTCTCCGGTGTCGCTCGCGGGCGCCACGGCCGATGTCGCGGTGTACGACGAGACCCACGGCTGGCGCATCGCGATCGACAACCCGTTCGGCACCGTCTGACCGGCTGCGTGCGGGGCGCCCGTGCGGCGCCCCGCACCGGCGATCCCCCTCCCGTCTCTCGGAGAGGGGAGGGTCGGCCGAGCGGGTCGCCCGAGTCAGGCGGAGAGCAGGTGCCGGGCACGCGTGAGGCGCTGGCGTACCGCAAGCACCGTGATGCCGAGGCGTTCCGCGATCTCGGCGGCGCTCAGCTCGTGCTCCACGCGCAGCAGCAGCGGTTCGCGCAGGCTGCGGGGGAGGCGGGCGATGGCCGCTCGCACCTCGCACAGCTGCTCCTTCGCGGCGACCTCGTCCTCCACGCGCTGCGGCGCTTCGATCGCGACCGTGTCGATGTCGTCGTGCAGCGGGGTGCGGTGGCAGCGGCGGGCGCTGTCGATCACCACGCTGCGGGCCACGGCGTCGAGCCACGCGCAGAGCGATCCCGGTGCGGCCGAACGCACGCCGGGGACCGACTGCCACGCGCGCGAGGCGATGTCCTGCGCCACGTCGTCGGCGTCGCCCACCGGGGCGCCCAGTGAGATGCTCCGACGCCGGAGTCGACCGGGGTCGGAGGCCAACAGGGCGGTGAGCCCGGCCCTGGCCTCGGCGGCGTCGACCGCGGGTGCGCGCATGGTTGTCCTTCCGGTCACTGGGGACAACGTGTCGCGTGCTCGCCGTAATCCCGCGGATGCTGACGGGGTGAGGCTACGCGCGGGACACGGGGAGGCCGGCATCGGTGAGCGCAGTGCGGACGGCGGCGACGCTGGTGAAGGCGTGCGTGCTCATGCCGAGGTCCTGCGCACCACGGAGCTTGCTCGGCGAGTCGTCGATGAAGAGGATCTCCTCCGGTGGGACGGAGAGGACCGCCGCCACGTGTCGGAACGCCCGGATGTCGGGCTTGGCGTGCCCGATCTCCGCGGAGTTGAACACCCGGTCGAAGTGCTTCCCGATGCCGCTGTCGCGGAGTTCTGCGGTGATGGTGTCGGTGCCGTTCGTGAGGATGGCGCAGGTCACGCCACGGGACCGCAGCCCGTCCACGAGTGCGAGCATGTCGAGGTCCGCGGCGAACGGCGTGCGACCCCACTCCCGTGCTGCGGGCGCGGAGCCGATCATCTCGCCGACCCGGGTGATCCACTCCTCCCGGGTGAGGCGACCCGTGGTCACCGCATCGATCAGCGGTGCGGCGAAGGCGGTGCGGGCGATCGTGCCGTCCGGGAGGGTGTACCGAGCCTCCAACCCGGGGTCGTGGTCGAAGTGGCGGATGACGCCGTCGAGGTCGAAGAGCACGGCACGGATCATCCGTCCATCCTGCACGGACACTCCGTCGACCCCGGCGATACAAAGTTGAGCCGAGCCATATCAAGTTTGTTTGACACGGTCGGGCGGCCGGAGTACACTTGAGCCATCGCGACTCAGGTTTCCCTGATCGCCGCAGGTTTTCCGAACCACAACAGACTTCCCAACAAAGGAGAGAACACATGGCACGTGCTGTCGGTATCGACCTCGGAACCACCAACTCCGTCGTCAGCGTCCTCGAGGGCGGCGAGCCCAAGGTCATCGCCAATGCCGAAGGCTTCCGCACGACCCCCTCGGTCGTGGCCTTCACCAAGGACGGGGAGGTGCTCGTCGGCGAGACCGCGAAGCGCCAGGCCGTCACCAACGTCGACCGGACCATCGCCTCGGTCAAGCGCCACATGGGCACCGACTGGACCTTCGAGGTCGACGGCAAGAAGTGGACGCCGCAGGAGATCTCCGCGCGCATCCTCCAGAAGCTCAAGCGCGACGCCGAGTCGTACCTGGGCGACACCGTGACCGACGCGGTCATCACCGTCCCCGCGTACTTCAACGACGCCGAGCGCCAGGCCACCAAGGAGGCCGGTGAGATCGCGGGCCTCAACGTGCTCCGCATCATCAACGAGCCGACCGCGGCGGCCCTCGCCTACGGCCTCGACAAGGGTAAGGAAGACGAGCTCATCCTCGTCTTCGACCTCGGTGGCGGAACGTTCGACGTCTCCCTCCTCGAGGTGGGCAAGGACGACGACTTCTCCACGATCCAGGTGCGCGCCACCGCCGGTGACAACCGCCTCGGTGGAGACGACTGGGACCAGCGCCTCGTCGACTACCTGATCAAGCAGTTCAAGGAGACCACGGGCGTCGACGTCTCGGGCGACAAGATCGCGCTGCAGCGCCTCAAGGAGGCCGCGGAGCAGGCCAAGAAGGAGCTCTCCAGCTCCACCTCGACCAGCATCAACCTGCCGTACCTGTCGCTGACCGAGTCCGGCCCGGTGTCGCTGAGCGAGACCATCACCCGCGCGAAGTTCGAGGACCTCACGAAGGACCTGCTCGACCGCACCAAGAAGCCGTTCGAGGACGTGATCCGCGAGGCCGGCATCAAGGTGTCCGACATCGACCACATCGTGCTCGTGGGTGGATCGACCCGCATGCCCGCCGTCGCCGAGCTCGTCAAGCGCGAGACCGGCAAGGAGGCCAACAAGGGCGTGAACCCCGACGAGGTCGTCGCCGTCGGTGCCGCACTGCAGGCCGGTGTGCTGAAGGGCGAGCGCAAGGACGTCCTGCTCATCGACGTGACCCCGCTCTCCCTCGGCATCGAGACCAAGGGCGGCATGATGACCAAGCTCATCGAGCGCAACACGGCCATCCCGACCAAGCGCAGCGAGACCTTCACCACGGCCGACGACAACCAGCCGTCCGTCGCGATCCAGGTCTTCCAGGGCGAGCGCGACTTCACGCGCGATAACAAGCCGCTCGGCACGTTCGAGCTGACCGGCATCGCCCCGGCGCCCCGCGGCATCCCGCAGATCGAGGTCACGTTCGACATCGACGCCAACGGCATCGTGCACGTGTCCGCGAAGGACAAGGGCACCGGCACCGAGAAGTCGATCGTCATCTCCGGCGGCTCGTCGCTGTCGAAGGAAGACATCGAGCGCATGGTGCGCGAGGCCGAGGAGCACGCCGCCGAGGACAAGGCACGCCGTGAGGCCGCCGAGACCCGCAACCAGGCCGAGACCCTGGCGTACTCCATCGAGAAGCTGATCTCCGAGAACGAGGACAAGCTCCCCGACGACGTCAAGACCGAGGTCAAGGGCGATGTCGATGCCCTCAAGACGGCCCTGGCCGGCGACGACGACGAGGCCGTGAAGACCGCGTTCGAGAAGCTCAACCAGTCGCAGTCCAAGCTCGGCGAGGCGATCTACGCCTCCTCGCAGGCGGATGCCGCCGCCGGCGCTTCGGCTGACGGCGAGGCCCCGGCCGGTGACGCCCCCTCCTCCGAGGAAGACGTCATCGACGCCGAGGTCGTCGACGACGAGGACGAGAAGAAGTAACCATGACCGACAAGAACTTCGACGAGAACCAGAATCCTGAGTCCGCCGAAGGTCGCAGCGAGGGGTCGGACGCTCAGGCGTCCGGCCCCGCGCCGCAGAACCCGGACTCCCGCGAGGCGCAGGCCGCCGAAGGGTCGGACGAGACGCCGGTCGACGGCGCCCCCGACGACCTGACGGTGGACGACATCCTGGGCGCGACGCAGACCGGCGAGGCCGCGGCGGAAGACGCCGTGCTCGCCGACCTCGAGTCGACGCTGCTGAACGACCTCAAGCGCCTGCAGGCCGAGTACGCCAACTACCGCCGCCGCACCGAGGAGCAGCGCCAGATCGAGATCGAGCGCGCCAAGGGCGAGGCCGCCAAGGGCCTCATCCCGGTGCTCGACGACCTGGGCCGCGCCGAACAGCACGGCGACCTGGTGGAGGGCACCCCCTTCGCCGTGATCGCCGACAAGGTGCGCGCAGTGGTGGAGCGTCTCGGAGTCGTGGCCTACGGCGACAAGGGCGAGGAATTCGACCCGCAGCGCCACGAGGCCATCTTCCAGCAGCCGACCCCCGGCGTCGAGAAGGCCACGGTGCTCGAGGTCGTCGAGGTGGGGTACCGCCTGGGCGACGTCGAGCTGCGTCCCGCGAAGGTCGTCGTCGCCGTGCCTGCGGAGTAGGTGATCGATGGCCAGCCAGGATTGGTTCGACAAGGACTTCTACAAGACCCTCGGGGTCTCGAAGGACGTCAGCGACGCTGACCTCAAGAAGACGTACCGCAAGCTCGCGCGCAAGTATCACCCCGACTCCAATCAGGGCGATGCGAAGGCCGAGGCCAAGTTCAAGGAGATCAGCGAGGCCTACTCGGTGCTCTCCGACCCCGAGCAGCGCAAGGAGTACGACGAGATCCGCGCCATGGGCTCGGGCGCCCGCTTCACGGCCAGCGGCTCCGGGGCGGGCGGGTTCGAAGACGTCTTCAGCCGGTTCGGACAGCAGGGGCGAGGCCAGAGCGCCGACTTCGAGGACATCTTCGCGATGTTCAACCAGGGGCAGGGCAGCGGCTTCGGCGGCGGCCGGTTCGGTCAGCCGAGCGGCGGGTTCCGCGGCTTCGGCGGACCGCAGCGCGGCGCCGACGTGACCGCCCGCACCACGCTCGACTTCACCACCGCCGTGCAGGGTGAGACCATCACGCTGCAGGGTGAGGACGGCAAGCCGTTCAAGGTGAAGATCCCCGCGGGCGTCGCCGACGGGCAGAAGATCCGGCTGCGCGGCCGGGGTCGTCCGTCGCCGGACGGCGGAGAGAGCGGTGACATCGTGGTGCAGATCACGGTGCGACCGCACCCCGTGTTCACGCGCGACGGCCTCAACCTCCGCGTGGTCGTGCCGGTCACGTTCACCGAGGCCACGCTCGGTGCCACCATCGAGGTGCCGACGCTCGGCGGTGACGTGGTCAAGCTGCGCGTCGCCCCTGGCACTCCGTCCGGGCGCGTGCTGCGCGTCAAGGGCCGCGGTGTCGCGACCTCCAAGGGCACGGGCGACCTGCTCGCCGAGCTCCAGGTCGCGGTGCCGACGCACCTCGACGACGCCGCGCGCGAGGCGCTGGAGAAGTTCCAGCAGCTGGAGCCGCAGGAGAACCCGCGGGCGGAGTTGATGGCGAAGGCCCGCCGATGAGTGCGAACGCCGAGGGACGGGGGTGGAGTGCGTGATGGACGCCGACACCCCCGTCTTCGCGATCGCCGCGGCCGCCGAGCTGTCGGGCCTGCACCCGCAGACCCTCCGCCAGTACGACCGCATCGGGCTCGTGGTGCCCGGCCGCACGCCGGGCGGCTCCCGGCGGTATTCGTCGCGGAACATCGAGCAGCTGCGGGAGGTGGCGCAGCTCTCCTCCGAGGGGATGAGCCTGCCCGCGATCGCCAAGCTCCTCGACCTGGAGGACGAGAACCGGATGCTGCGCGGGCGCGTCGTCGCGCTCGAGGCCGCGCTGCGCGCCGAGCGGGAGAACCGCCCGGGCGTGCGGGTGTTCGCGGCCGGCTCGTCCGGCGTGGTCCCGATGCCCGGTGGACGACGGCTGCGTCGCTCGACCGAGCTGGTGCTGTGGCACCCGCGCGGCTCGGCGTGACCTGCGCCCGACACGTTCAGGGGATGGAAAGCCGCTCTTCCTAGCGTGGAGGCAGGGAACCCCCTGGTCCGCGCCGCGCGCGGGTGTCCTGCCACGACGGAAGAACTCCTCATGACGAACACCACTGCCCACCGCCCCGCCCCCTCGCTGGGACTCCTGATCCTCCGGGTCGTCACCGGTGCGATCTTCGCCGCCCATGGCGCCCAGAAGATCTTCGAGTACACGATCCCCGGAACTATCGGCAGCTTCGCCGGCATGGGTGTGCCGTTCGCGGAGATCGCCGCGCCCGTGGTCGCCTTCGTCGAGCTGATCGGCGGCATCCTGCTGATGCTCGGACTGTTCACCCGCCCGGTCGGCGTGGTGCTCGCGATCGACATGCTGGTCGCGCTCGTGCTCGTGCACCTGCCCGCCGGTCTCTGGGTGGGCGAGGGCGGCTACGAGTTCGTGGCCGTGCTGGGCGCGGCCGCTCTGGCCCTCGCGCTCACCGGTGCCGGGCGCTTCTCGATCGACGGGGCCGTGCTGCGGGGCCGAGCTCCCGCCTGGCTCGCCTGACCGCTCAGCCCTCGCCCCGGTCGACGCCGACCCGCCGCACCAGCACCCACGTGTTTCCGGCGTCGCCCGGCACGTGCCGGAACTCGTCGAGCGCGGCCTGCGACAGCGCCAGGCCGCGCCCGCTCTCGCTGTCCTCGCCCGGCATGGACACGGTGTCCCAGTCGATCGGGGCGGGCGGCGCGGTGTCGCGGATGTAGGCGCGCAGCTCGTCCGCCGAGACACGCACGTCGACGCTGAACACCACGTCGGTGCGCTCGTTGTGCTGCGCGATGTTGGTGGTCACTTCGCTGACGGCCAGCGCGAACAGCACCTGGTCCTCGGCGGGGATCTCCGGGCCGTCGGCCCAGAGCCGGTCGAGCGCGTCGAGCGCGCTGTCGACCAGGGCGAGCCCGGCGGGCCCGTCGACGTGGAACGCCCGGACCTCAGCGGCCATCGAACGCCGATTCCGGCGTCGGGTAGTCGCGCAGCACGCGATCCAGGTTGGTCAGGTGGAGCACCGTGCGCACGGCCTCCGGCACGGCCGCGATCCGCAGGTCGCCCCCGGCCACGCGGGCGCTCTTGAGCCCGCCGACGAGGGCGCCGAGGCCCGAGGAGTCGACGAACTCGGTGCCGCTGAGGTCGATCGCGATGCGCGGCTGCCCCGCGGCGACGAGGTCGCTCACGGCGTTGCGCAGCAGGGGTGCGCCGGACGCGGTGAGGCGCCCTGTGATGGCGACGACGGCGTAGCCGTCCCTGGTGTCAGTGCTGACGTTCATTCGACTCCTTCTCGAGGATGGCCGCGGCGGGACCGCGGTACCGGGCGGCCTGGATGATCACGCTGAGCACGACGAGGTCGTACAGCACCCAGGCGGTGTTGACGAGGGTGCCCGTGCCGTCGGCCGTGCCGAGGAACACCCGCACCACCCCGATCACGAGCGCGACGGCGAGCACGATCATGGCGGTGAGCTGCGGCCAGATCTCGCCCCACGGCACGCCGCGCGGGTCGCGGCCGTCCTTGCGGGTGACGGCGAACGACAGCGGCCGGCCGAGCACGACGTTCGCGAAGGCCGTCCAGCAGGCACGGATCCACACCGGGAACAGGGCGAGCGAATACTGCTGACCGCGCCAGGTCTTCACGCCCTTCGCGACCACGAGGAACAGCGCCTGGTTGATGAGGAAGTACGGCAGGAATCGCGCGAAGAAGTCCACCGACCACGCGGTCACCGGGAGCACTCCGAACACCAGGTAGATCACGGGCGCGGCGAGGTAGACGATCGCCGCGAAGCCCGACAGGTAGCTCCACATCGTGGCGAAGTACATCAGCCGCTGCCCGACCGAGAGGCCGCGCTTGGCGAGCGGGTTGTCGCGCAGCATCACCTGCAACGTGCCCTGTGCCCACCGCAGGCGCTGCGTGAGCATGGTGCGCAGGTCTTCCGGGGCGAGCCCGTGGGCCAGGATCTCGTGGTGGTAGACGCTGCGCCAGCCGAGGGCGTGCAGCTGCATCGCGGTCGCCATGTCTTCCGTGACCGAGATCGTGGCGAGCGGGAGGATCGGCTGCGCCTCGTCACCGCGGTCGAGCCGCAGCGTGTCGAGCAGTCCGCGCACGGCCTCCACCGCGGTGATGGGCGACAGGTCCGACGCCGCCAGGGCGTCGAGCCCGGCCTCGTCGACCACGACGAGCCCGAGCTCGGCATCGTGCTGCATCGGCAGCGCGCCGATCTCGGCCAGGTCGGCGCGGATGCCGTCCAGGTCGTGCGCGACCAGGATGCGGGAGGCGTTGTCGACGGCGTCACCCACGCGTGCCGCCACCTCGGCGACCGACTCCCCGGCGGCGAGGTCTTTCCGGCCGCGCGAGATCGCGATGCGCAGCGCCCCGAGCTCGGTCGCCAGGGCGGGGTCGGTCGCGGCCTCCGCCTCCTTCGCCATCAGGGTCTCGGAGGTCTTGAGCGCCTTCGCGGCCGACTCCGTCACCTCGCGCACGTAGCCGACGATGCCGAGCTGCATGAGCGCCTCACGTCGCAGCACAGCGTTGGAGCCGCAGAAGAACGCGGCGTTCCAGCCGTCCTTGCCCTGCTGGATGGGGCCGTAGAACAGCGGTGCCTGACTGCCGAGCGGGTCGGCCTCGTCGACGTTCACGAACCACTGCGGCGTCTGCACGAGCGCGACCTCGGGGTCGTCGGCGAAGTAGCCGAGCGTGCGGTGCAGGATCAGCGGGTCGGGCACCTGGTCGGCGTCGAGGATGAGCAGGAACTCGCCGTCGGTCTGGAACAGGGCGCTGTTGAGGTTGCCGGCCTTGGCGTGCCGGGGCTTTCCCGTCCAGTCCTCCGAGCGGGTGAGGTAGGCGACACCGGCGGCGCGGGCCTCGGCTTCGAGCTCGGGGCGCGCCCCGTCGTCGAGGATCCACGTCGTGTGCGGGTAGGCGATGCGCTTCGCCGCCCGCGCGGTGGTCATGACGAGCTCGATCGGCTCGTCGTACGTGGTGATGAACACGTCGACCGTGCCCTGCGGCGGCGACACCGGGGCCGGGCGCTCCTTGGCGCGCCACATCGTCAGGCAGAACAGGAACGTGTCGATGAGGCTGTAGGTCTCGGCGATCACGAGCGGCACGGCGATCCACCACGCCGACCAGTTCACCGACTCCAGCCAGCGCCAGGCGACGTAGTTGACGCCGAGCAGCACCGACAGCAGCGCGAGGATGCGGATGGTCGCGAACCGGGCGGTCACGAGTCCCTCCGCACCACCACGACGGTGATGTCGTCGGTGGCGCGCTCGTCCGAGTTCGCCAGCCGCAGCGCCTCCTGCACCGCGCCGTCGGGGCCGAGTGCGGCGAGCACGCGGTCGACGTGTGCGAAGGGGTCGTCCTCGTCGAGCACGTCGAGCAGGCCGTCGCTGCAGCAGATGAAGGTGTCGCCCGCCTCCAGCGTCGTCGTGATCGGCTCCCGCGGGTCGGCGACGCCCATGCCCATGCCCAGCGGCAGGTTGGTGGAGCGCAGCGGGGTCCAGGAGCGGTCGGCGCGGATCACGAACGCGAGACTGTGGCCCGCATCGATCACCTGCAGGTCACCGGTCGAGGGCTGCAGCTCGGCGACCACCGCGGTGACGAACATCGAGGTGTCGGCGAGGTCGTCCTCCAGGAGCCGGTCGACGTCGGCGACGGCCGTGGTGAGCGGACGCTCCGGGGCCGTGCGCAGCGACGCGCGCACCGTGGCCGCCACGAGCGCGGGACCGGTGCCCTTGCCCATCGCGTCGGCCAGGGTCACGCGCAGGGCGTCGCCGTGCCGCGAGAAGTCGAAGTAGTCGCCGGCGAGCATGCCGCGCGGGGCCGCGCCGGCCGCGATCGTGTAGCCCTCGACCTCGGGGAGCACGCGGGGCCGCAACGCCTGCTGCACGACCGCGGCGTGGTCGATGTCGGCGTCCTGCGCGAGCTCGGTCTGCACCCAGAACGCGAGGTCGCGGAGCAGGTCCTGCTGCGAGTCGGTGAGCACGTGCGGCTCGGTGTCGAGCACGCACAGGGTGCCGATGGGCTCTCCGCCCGGGGCGTGCAGCGGGTGCCCGGCGTAGAACCGCAGGTGCGGGTCGCCCGTGACGAACGGGTTCTCGGCGAACAGGTCGGTGGCGCTCGCGTCTTCCACCACCACCGTCCGGTCCTGCGACACGGTGTAGTCGCAGAACGAGTCCTCGCGCGGGGCCTCGTTCCCCCCGAGGCCGATCTGCGCCTTGCGCCATTGCCGGTCCCGGTCGATCAGCGAGACGCTGACCATCGGTACCCCGAACATCTCTTTCGCCAGTCGCGCCACCCGGTCCACTCGCTCGTCCGGTGGTGTGTCAAGGATCCCCAGTTCCTCGAGCGCTGCCTGGCGCCGTCGCTCGTCGAACATCGCCCGCCCCTCCTACGGTCACTTCCGGTCATCCTAGGCGGAATATCGGCGGCGTGGTGCGGCCGTCGAAGGCGCGTCCAGGTGAACCACAGGAAACGGTTCTGCGCAAGCCCCGTGGCGAAACGCTTCGCCGGTCGTACTGTCCGATTCAAGGCTCGGACCGCCGACTGCGTCTCCCCCCATCACGCAGCACGGGCGGCCCCGATCCGGCATCGCGCGTGCCCGGCAGCCGGGCACCACGGTCTCTCCGGCGTGCCCTCGCACGCGGATCATCGCAGGGAAGGAGCGGGTGGATGGCACGGACGCCACGCACACGCGATCGCTACAACCGCCGCGAGGCCCTCGCGGGGTACCTGTTCATCTCGCCCTGGATCATCGGGTTCCTGGTGTTCACGGCCGGTGCGATGATCTACAGCCTCTACATCTCGTTCAGCAGCTACAACCTGGCCACGAACACCGCCCGCCCGATCGGCATCGACAACTACGCCAACCTGTTCGACGACCCGCGGGTGGGGGTCTCGCTCGCGAACACCCTCTTCTACGTGGTGATGGCCGTGCCGCTGGAGATCGTGTTCGCGCTGGTGCTGGCGATGCTGCTCAACCGCGTCGGCCGGGGCGCCGGGTTCTTCCGGGTGCTGTACTACCTGCCGAAGATGACCCCGGCGGTCGCGACGGCGGCGGTGTTCTTCCTGCTGCTCAACGGCAACTCCGGCGCGGTGAACCAGTTCCTCCGGCTGTTCGGCATCGAGGGGCCGCAGTGGCTCGTCGACCCGGCGTGGGTGAAGCCGAGCATCGTGATGATGACGCTGTGGACGGTCGCTGGGACGATGGTGATCTTCCTCGCGGCGCTGAAGAACGTGCCCGTCGAGCTGTACGAGGTGGCGTCGCTCGACGGCGCGGGGCCCGTCCGCAAGTTCTTCTCGATCACCCTGCCGATGATCTCCGGGGCGATGTTCTTCAACGTGATCGTGCTATCGATCGCCGCGTTCCAGATCTTCGACCAGGCGTACCTGCTGTTCTGGCGCGACCAGAGCAACTCCTCGCCGGAGGCGTCGCTGTTCTACGCCATCTACCTGTTCCAGCAGGCGTTCCGGCAGTTCAACTTCGGATTCGCGGCGGCGATGGCGTGGCTGCTGTTCGTGATCATCATGCTGATCACCCTGATCCAGGTGAAGGTCGGCAACCGCTTCGTCTACTACGAGGGAGACCGCTGATGTCGCAGACACTGCGCCCGGAACCCGTCGAGGTCGAGCGGGAGAAGAGCCCCGGCACGTTCACCACCACGGTCCCCACGCGCGGGCGCTGGCGCCGCCGGCTCCACCAGCCGAAGAGCCTCGCCGGCCGGATCGTGCTGAACGTGATCCTCGTGCTGTTCGGTCTGCTGTTCCTCTACCCGTTCGTGTGGCTGATCGCGGCGAGCCTCAAGCCGCGCGGCGAGGTGTTCGACAACGCCCTCATCCCGAAGACGTTCGTGCCGGAGAACTACGTCGAGGTGTGGAACCAGCTGCCGCTGCTGAGCTGGATGGGCAACAGCATCGCCATCGCCCTGCTGGCCGCGGGGACCGTGGCGATCTCCAGCTCGATCGTGGCGTTCGGCTTCGCGTACTTCCGCTTCCCCGGCCGCGGCCTGCTGTTCGGCCTCGTGCTCGCGACCATGATGCTGCCCGGCGCGGTGACCATGATCCCGATCTACCTGATCTGGAAGGAGACCGGGCTACTGGGCACGTGGGTGCCGCTGTGGGGCATGAACCTGTTCGGGTCGGCGTTCTACATCTTCCTGCAACGGCAGTTCTTCCTCGGGCTGCCGCGGGAGCTGTTCGAGGCGGCGCGGCTCGACGGGGCGAGCGCGTGGGGGCTGTTCTGGCGGATCGCGATGCCGCTGTCGATCCCGTCGTTCGTGATCGTGTTCCTGTTCGAGTTCCAGGCCAGCTGGAACAACCTGCAGGCCGCCCTCATCTACCTCAACGCCGGGTCGGTCGACCAGTTCACCGCCCCGCTCGGCATCGCCTACGCCATGACCAAGTACAGCCCCACAGCGGGAGGCCACGGCGACTACCAGTACGTCATGGTCGCGTCGCTGCTGGTGACGCTGCCCATGCTCATCCTCTTCGCCTTCGGGCAGCGCTCCTTCATCGAGGGCGTCGCCACCCAGGGGCGCAAGGGCTGACAACGCACCACCGATCGAAAGGAGCAGTCATGCGCACACGCACGTGGGGAATCACCGCGGTCACCGCCGCATCCGTCCTCGTCCTCGCCGGCTGCGGCGGGGGAGGAGGGGGAGACCAGGCCGCCGACGCCGACTTCGGTGCGGAGCCGAGCGGCACGCTGAAGGCGTGGGGGTTCGAGAACGCCGACGACGTCGGCACCTCGCGCATGGACTATGCGGCAGAGCAGCTGAGCGACGTGAAGGTCGACCTCGACGCGACGGCCTTCGACGCGCAGAAGTTCACCACCCGCATCGCGAGCGGTGACGTGCCCGACGTGGTGCAGATGGACCGCCGCTACGTCACGACCTACGCCGCGCAAGACCTCATCATGCCGCTCGACGAGTGCTTCGCCGCGCAGGACGTGACGCCGCGCGACCACTGGTACCCGTTCGTGGTCGACGACGTGACCTACGAGGATGCGGTGTGGGCCGTGCCGCAGTTCTACCAGCCGCCGGCGATCCTGCTGAACAAGGCCGTGCTCGACGAGGCCGGGGTGACCGCGGAGGAGATCGACACCTCGCAGCCCGACGTGCTGCTCGGCGCGATCGCCAAGATGTACCAGGAGTCGGGCGGCGTGCCGTCGCGGCTCGGCTTCGACCCGGTCGCCACCGGACAGGCGGGGCTGTGGATCCTCGGCATGGGCGGTCAGCTCAACGACGCCGACGGTGCCCCCACCCTGGACGACCCAAGCAACGTCGCGGGCATCGAGATGCTCAAGCAGATCACCGACGCGCAGGGCGGCTTCGCGGCGGTGAAGAGCTTCACCGACTCGTTCGACGCGTTCGGCGACCAGAACCAGTTCGTGGCGCAGCAGGTCGGCTCGCAGGTGAACGCCCAGTGGTACCCCAACGTGCTCAGCCCCTACGCCGACCAGATCCAGTTGGAGGCGGTGCCGTTCCTCAACAGCGACGGGGAGCCGTTCTCGGTCGCGTCCGGCACGGCGTTCGTGATCCCCGTCGGGGCGAAGAACCCCGCGGCAGCGTGCGCGTGGATGGTGAACCTCACCTCGGACGACGCGTGGATGGCGGCGGGCGACGCGCGGGCGATGACCATCGAGGAGGAGGGTGGCATCAACACCGGGCTGTTCACCGGCTCGCCCTCGGCCGACCAGGCCATCCGCGAGAAGTTCGTGACCGAGAGCGGCAACGCGGGCTTCGACCAGGTGATCTCCACGTACTACGACGTCGTGGACTACGGGAAGTCGTTCGGCTCCTCGCCCGCGGGGCAGGAGATCCAGAACGAGCTGAACAACGCCATCACCGCGGCGCTGCTCGGCGACAAGTCTCCCGAGGACGCGTTGAAGGATGCGCAGGACGCCGCGATGCGCGCCTACGAGAACGCCACGGCGGGCTGAACCCCGGAGGGGCGTGGGTGGGGGCGGCTTCGCCCCCTCCCACGGTTGTGTCGAGTGTGTCAAAATGGTCAGATAGAGTTGCGAACTGACCAGGGAGGCCGTCGTGAGCACCTTGATGAAGATCGAGAAGAAGCCAGCAGGGGCGAAGTGGCGCGAAGAACTCCTCACGAAGATCACAGCAGAGCTCGACGCGGGCAGAATCGTCACGATCGACGTGCAGACGCCGGTCATGACCCCGCAGCAGGTCGCCCGCGAACTGGGGCTCTCCCGCACGACCGTGCTGCGCAGGATCGAATCGGGAGAGCTCCGAGCGTCGAAGCGCGGTAACCGCAATGTCATCACGGTCGCAGACTTCGAAAGGTTCCGGGCCGCCTACCTCGGCGATCTCGGCACCGCGCTCGCCGACGACTTCTGAGCGCCGTGGTGGGAGCAAAGAGCCTCGTCTACCTGGACGCCAACGTCCTCACTCCTTCGGTGACTCGGGGTCTGCTGATCATCGGCGCCGTGACATCGGACTTCCGCGTGTGCTGGTCTGCGCTCGGAGAGGCTGAGGCAGAGCGGCACCAGCACGAGCGAGCGGCGAAGATCTCTGATCTTCGAAAGCGCTTCGGCTGGGACGTGCTCGTGATCGGCCACTGCCAAGTGGCCCGCGATAACCAGCGAAGCTTGCCTACCGCAAGTGTCGCTGAGGCGCCCGTCGCAGCTGGAATGGTCACTCGAAGCCCAAGACTCGTGCCCTCGCATTCTCAACCTGAAGGGAATAGTCCGCTTGCACGATGGCGACCAGGAGTGGCTCCAATTGAGATTCAAGATCCCACAGCACGGTAGCGCTGGCATCATCGAGGCCGGGTAGGCCTCTCTCATGGGTCGACGCCAACCAATCGTAAAGAACCAGTGCTTCGCTCGAGCTCAGGTAGAGCTTCAGTTCCCCTTCCGGCATTGCGTACCCTTCACTCAACGGGGAGCCCTGCCGGGTCCCAGCGCCAACGGTGTCGTACGGACGACGCGGGCGGCGGAGTCCCACCGTGGGGACATGCTGCGCACCTCCTGATCCGTATGCGAGCCGAAGTCGGGAATCTCTCCGAGCGCCGCCACGTCGAGCGAGTGGAAGACAGCGCTCCTCCCACGGACCCGAAGATCTGCCCCCGGAGTCAATGCGAGATGAAGTTCCAGTCCCGCGTCGAGTGACCGGGCCGAAGAGCCCACCACTTTCCGCGACGTCCTGTGACGGTCGGTGACACCGGACCACTCCAGCAGACCCACGCCTCTCAGAACGAGAAGCCCCGTGTTCGTTTCGTCGAGCTGTAGAGCGGTCCGCAGATCGCACAGGATGCCCAGAGTGGCGGTGATGGCGTCGAAGTGCACGGCATTCACCTGGGCTTCGACAAACGCATCCTCTTCGGAAATGAAGGGGTCTTCGTCCTTCGTGTCTTCTGGAACGTCGGCGAAAAGCAGCTCACTGAGCGTGATCACGGGGAAGCGATCGGTGCGACGGAGTGTGAGTGCGGTGTCAGATGCTTGGAGAAGGGCGCGACCGCCTGCCCGTGTCTGGTCATCGAATGCGTAGCCCTTCGGGTGAGGACGCCGCCACGTCGTCGTCGGCGGCCAGGTTCGGACTGAGGCAGAGCTCGGATCCAGGATCGGCGAACCTGGACGGGGAGATTATGTCATGCCCCCGCGGCGGCTGGTGGAGCCGCGACGCCGCTGACCGTGCGTGACGCGGCCGACCCCCACGCAGAGGGCCTGGTGTACTGAAATCGATTTCGGTATCGTCGGCCTCCATACCCCTGTCGCTCGCCGAGGAGCCGCATGTCCCGCACCCGTGCCCGTCGCTCGACCACCCTGCTCGCCGCCGCCGCACTGGCTTCGAGCCTCGCCGCGTGCGCCGGGGGAGGGGCGCCCGTGGAGCTCGATCCCGATCCCGACAAGCCGTTCGTGCTGACCGGAATCTCCGGGCTCACCGAGGTCGCGCAGCTGACCGGACCGGCGGGCATCAACGACACCGAGGCGGTCGGTGTCGCCGGCACCGACCTCGGCTCGATGACCACCGTGGGCGACCGCACCTGGTTCTTCTTCGGCGACACGTTCGGCGAGCGCGCACCGGGCACGACCGGCGGTCAGGGCGGGCAGTGGCGCTCCAACGTGGCCGCCTGGACGACCGACGACGACCCGACCGACGGCATCTTCTTCGACGGCTGGGTGGCCGACGGGATCGGGCTCGCGGCCCCGCTGATCGAGGGTGACCACGACCCCAACGACGGCTCCGGCGAGGTCACCAAGATCCCCACTGCGGGCTTCGCGATCGGCGACACGATCTACGTCTCCTACATGTCAGTGAGCTACTGGGGTGACCCCGGCGCGTGGGATGCGAACCGCTCCGCCCTCGTCGTCTCGCGGGATGACGGGCAGACCTGGGCTCCCGTCGAGGGCATCGAGTGGCCAGGTGACTCCGGTTTCGTGCAGTTCGCGACAGCGCCCGTCACGGCCGACGGCGAGGACTGGATCTACCTGTGGGCGATCCCCTCCGGGCGGTTCGGGGAGGTGCGGCTGATGCGGGTGCCGGCCACCGAGGAGGCTGTGGAGGACCAGGGCTCCTACTCGTACTTCGCGGGCCTCGACGACGACGAACCGGTGTGGTCGGACGATCTGGACGACGCGCAGGTCGTGGTCGAGGGCACGATCGGCGAGCTGTCGGTGATGTGGTCGACGTACCTGGAGCGCTGGATCATGACCTACTCCGACGCCGGCAACGCCTACATCCGCGAGGGCATCACCCCGTGGGGCCCCTGGGGCGAGCCGATCGAGCTCGTGCCCGGCGACGACTACCCGGGGCTCTACGGCCCCTACCTCGACCCGCGGTACGTCTCGGACGACGGTCGGCGCATCTACTTCACGCTCTCGCTCTGGGATCCGTACAACGTGTTCTGGTTCGCCGCTGACCTCGACCGCGCCGACGGATGAGCAGCCCGCCGCCGACTATTGCGCATGAAATCGATTTCGCCTAACCTGGCGCATACCCGATCAGAGTGGATCGACGCGAGCTGGTCGGCACCCCCACCCGGCGGCAGCCGGGACACAGCATGACTCGAAGACGAGTGACGTCCTGAGGAGGACCAATGCGCAAGACACGCAGTCGCATGTGGAAGGTCGCAGCATCCGTGGTGGTGGCGGGCATCGCCCTCAGCGGATGCTCCGGGGGCGGCGGCGGGGGCGGAGGCGCCGGAGCCGAAGGGGAGCCCGACAGCGGCGAGCTCAACTTCGTCTACATGGGAGACGCCGACCAGCAGAAGGCGTTCAACGCGCTGTTCGCCGAGTTCAACAAGCAGTACCCCGACATCAAGCTCAAGGCCGTCGGCATCCCCAGCGGCAACTGGGCCACGTTCTCCACCACGGTCGCGACGCGTCTCGCCGGCGGGCAGAAGATCGACATCATCCAGGTCGCCACCGAGGGGCAGCGGCTGTTCGCCTCGAAGGGCATCCTCGCCGACCTCGCGCCCTACATCGAGCAGGACCAAGACGTCGTCGACGACTACTGGGACGACATCAGCCCCAACCTGCAGAAGTTCAACGAGGAGTTCGCGGCGGGCCCCGACGGCGAGACCGTGTTCATCCCCGGCGGGTTCAACACCATGGCCATGTACCTCAACAAAGACGTGTTCGAGAAGGCCGGAGTCGCCATCCCCGAAGACGGCAACTGGACGTGGGACGAGTTCGTCGCGGCCGGGAAGCAGATCAAGGAGAAGACCGGCGCCTACCTCGTCGGCGCGGGCTCCGGCTACTTCGTCGACGTGATGCCGTGGCTCACCACCAACGGCGGCAGCACGTTCAACGCCGACTGGAGCGAGCCCACCTACAACTCCCCGGAGGCGGTCGAGTCGGCCGAGTTCGCCCGCAGCCTCGTCGAGATGGGCCTGGCACCGAAGCCCGGCGGCCAGTTCGACGGCAACACCGCGTTCAAGCAGGGCAAGCTCGCGATCCTCAGCGGCGGACGCTGGCCCGTGCTCGGTGTGCGCGAGCTCGACATGGTCGACAAGACCGTGGTCGTGAACTGGCCCACCAAGACCGGCAACGGCTCGCCGGTCGGCTGGGACGCCTGGAACATCGCCAAGAACAGCGACAACAAGCAGGCCGCGTGGACCTTCATCAAGTTCCTCATGTCGGAGGAGGCCGGCAGCTACTTCGCCGAGATCGGCGGCACCATCGTGCCGGCCCGGGAGTCGGTCGCGAACTCGCCCGCCTTCACCGACAACGCCCCCGAGGGCACCATCCGGCTGAGCGAGGCGATGGACTTCGCCACCCCGATCCCCTCGATCGACCAGGGCGCCGAGGCGCAGAAGGTCATCGAGGAGGCGTGGGGCACGATCATCGCCGGTCAGGGCGAGGCGCAGAAGACCCTCGACGCGGCGCAGGCGGAGCTGGAGCAGCTGGTCGGTGAGTAGCATGGCCGCCGCCCCCACGGTGCGGCGCCCGGGAGCAGAGCTCCTGCGGCGTCGCACCGCGACCGCGGGCTGGATGTTCGTCAGTCCCGCGCTGCTGCTGTTCCTCGTCTTCGTCGCCGGGCCGTTCGTGTTCGCGATCGCCCTGGCGTTCCTGAAGTGGGACATGCTGACCACCCCGGAGTTCGTCGGCGCCGACAACTTCGTGCGCCTGTTCTCCGACCCGATCCTGCCGCAGGTGCTGCTGAACACGTTCGTGTTCGCGTTCGCCTCGATCGTCACCCACCTGGTGTTCGGGCTGCTGCTCGCCCTCGCGGTCAACCGGGTCGCGAGCCGCGTGCTCGGCTACTTCGCCCGCGTCGCGATCTTCTTCCCGTTCCTGATCTCCTGGGCCGCGGTCGCCCTGCTGTGGAAGTACGTGCTCGACCCGACGTTCGGCTACGTGGCGCAGTACGCGGCGACGTTCGGCATCGAGCTGCCCAACTTCTTCGCCGACCCCGCCTGGGCCATGCCCGCGATCATCTTCATCGACCTGTGGCACACGGTCGGCTTCACGTTCATCATCATGCTCGCCGGGCTCCAGACCGTGCCCACCGAACTCGTCGAGGCCGCCCGCACCGACGGCGCGACCTCGTGGCAGATCTTCTGGAACGTGACGCTGCCGCTCATGTCGCCCACCATGTTCTTCGCCACGATCATCACGTTCATCGGTGCGTTCCAGATCTTCGACCCGATCCAGATCATCACCAAGGGCGGACCGCAGAACTCCACCACGACGATCATCATGTACCTCTACGAGAAGGGCTTCCAGGCCTTCGACATGGGGTACGCCGCCGCGGTCGCCCTGCTCGTGTTCGTCATCATCATGGGCGTCACCGTGCTGCAGTTCCTCGGCCGTCGGAAGTGGGTGCACGAATCATGACCGTCCTTCCCCCCACCGTGGAGCCGCGGACCGACGTGCTCACCCGCGTCGAACGACAGCGCCGCCGCCGTCGTCACCGCCCCACCGTCGGCGGCGTGATCGTCGACGTGGTGCTCGTGGTGTTCGGCATCCTGATGCTGTCGCCGCTGTTCTGGCTGATCGTGCAGAGCTTCACCGAGCCGGAGTTCGCGTTCGCCGACCCACCGCGCTGGCTGCCGATCCCGTTCACCACGCAGAACTTCGCCGACGTGTTCGAGTACATGCCGTTCTTCCAGCAGTTCGGCAACTCGCTCGCGCTGGCGCTCATCTCCACCGTCGGAGCGCTGTTCTTCTCGGTGCTCGCCGCCTACGCGTTCGCCCGCATCGACTTCCGCGGCAGCCGCGTGCTGCTGGTCGTGATGCTGTCGGCGCTCATGGTGCCGGGACAGCTCGTCATCATCCCGATCTTCATCATGATGCGGCAGCTCGGACTCGTCGACACCCTCGCGTCGCTGTGGCTGCCCGCGCTGATCAACGTGTTCCAGATCTTCTTCCTGTCGCAGTACTTCAAGACGATCCCGCGCGAACTCGACGAGGCCGCGCGGCTCGACGGTGCCGGACACCTGTGGATCCTGTTCCGGATGCTCATCCCGCTCTCGGCCCCCGCGGTCGCGGCCCTCGCGATCCTGGGGTTCGAGGCCTCGTGGAACGGGTACTTCGGGCCGCTCATCTTCCTGTCCAGCCCGGAGAACATGACCCTGCCCCTCGGGCTCGTCACGCTGCAGAACGGCTTCGGCGCCGCACCCGCGGTGATCGTGTTCGCCGCCATCACCATGGTCGTGGTGCCGCTGCTCGTGGTGTTCCTGGCGTTCCAGCGGCAGATCGTGGAGAGCGTCGCATCGACGGGGCTGAAGGGATGAGTGCCGTGGACGCGACGGCGGCCGCGCGTGCCGCCGGTTCCGGTCCCGCTGCGGTCGACCCGGTGCTGCTGCGCCTTCCGGCCGCGGCGTGGCG
>NZ_SSDO01000174.1:0-2300 GCF_004794395.1 Microbacterium sp. K41
CGACTGTCTCTCCCGTAGAGCGGGATGGTGGGCCGCCGTTCTCCCCAGATCGGCGGCCCGTTCCCTCCCGTGTCGAGCGGGCGGGGCCGAGGGCTCCTCCCCCGAGGACCTCGACCCTTCCCCTGATGCAGAACCCCCCGCATCAGAGCCTGAACTCCGCCCCCCGGTGGAGTTCGCATGGCTGTCTCTACGGGATGAGACGAAGCGATCTCCAGTTCATTACGCGACTTCGGAAAAAGTTTTCGGGGCTGGATGCCGAATGACAGAACCCGATGGATCTCCTTCGAACAGAGCACGAAGGGGTGGCCTTATCAGGACTTTCGCGGGACAATCGTCGTACCGCGTAATAAGACGCGCGCTCGCGCGTCTCTTCCCCTGAGGGCCGATCCGCGCCCCGGGACAGATGGATGATTGTGCACCGAGAGAACACCACACCTGACGAGCCCATCGGCGATGCCGACCTGATCCTCCGCACCCGCTCCGGCGACACGACGGCGTTCGGCGAACTCTGGAAGCGTCACTACCCGTCCGGCATCGCCGTCGCACGATCGGTGACCTCGTCGATCGACCCGGACGATCTGGTGCAGGAGGCGTACACCCGCATCTACCAGGCGATCGCCAAGGGTGGTGGGCCCAACGGGTCGTTCCGCGCCTACCTGTTCACGAGCATCCGCAACACCGCCGCCGCGTGGGGACGCTCGCGCCGCGAGACCGCGATCGACGAGCTCGACACGGTGGCCGACCCGAGCAGCACCGAGAACGCCTCCAACGAGGCGCTCGACCGCAGCCTGACGGCGCAGGCATTCCGCAGCCTTCCCTCGCGCTGGCAGGAAGTGCTCTGGTACACCGAGATCGAGCAGATGAAGCCGCAGGAGGTCGCACCGCTGCTCGGCATGAAGGCGGGCGCCGTCTCCCAGCTCGCGTTCCGCGCGCGCGAGGGTCTGCGCGAGGCGTGGATCCAGGCGCACCTGCGCAGCGCGACCCCCGGGTCGGACTGCCAGTGGACGATCGAGCACCTCGGCGCGTACTCCCGCGGCAACCTCGGCACGCGCGACCACAAGCGCCTCGAACTCCACCTCGACGAGTGCGCGCGCTGCATGATCGTCGCCGCCGAGGCCAAGGACGTCTCGATGCGCCTCGCGCTCGTCATGCTCCCGCTGGTGCTCGGCGTCGCGGGTGCCGGTGGCTACCTCGCGACCCTGCAGGGCGGTGGCGCTCCGATCGTCGCGATGGCGGCCATGCCGTCGAGCATCGCCGGCGGCGTGCTGGTCGGCGATGGCGGGGCGGGGCACGCGGCAACGGGTGTCGCCGCGTCCGGTTCCGGCGCGTCCGGTGGGTCCGGCTCCGCGGGGGGCAGCAGCGCTGGCGGTGGAAGCGCGAGCACCGGAGGGGCGTTCACGGGCATGGGAGCGCTGGTCGGCGCGGGGTCGGCCGCACTGGTGGTCGCCGGGGTCGTCACCGCTGCCGCGATCGTTCCCGGTCTCGCCGGCGCCAGTCCCGCGACGTCGCTCCCGAGCGCCGCGGACGGCGACTCCTCGATCACGACCGACATCGCGCCCGACACGTCGCTCGGGCTCGACGAGCCCATCGTGATCGAGGCGCCCGCGGAGGAACCTCCCGCTCCTCCGGCCGCCGAGGTGCCGACACCGCAGCCGACCGAGCAGTCCGGCACCGTCGTCGTCCCGTCGGCGCAACCCGTCGCACCGATCGCGCCGCCCGAGCAGGTGGACCCGACCGACCCCACCGACCCGACCGATCCGACCGACCCCACGGACCCGACCGATCCCACGGACTCGACCGATCCCACGGACCCGACCGATCCCACGGACCCGACCGATCCCACGGACCCGGTCGAGCCCGCGAAGCCGACGGAGGGGCCGCAGTGGAGCGCCGCGACCCTCTCCTTCACCGGGATCCAGCTGCACTACACGGTGCCCGTCTCCGGAGCCCCGGGTCTCCAGGTGGAGGCGCTGATCGACGGCGCCACCGGTGGCGGCGACAGCATCACGCTGGATGATGCCGGCACGGGGACCATCGATCTCCGCCCGACCGCGCGTCAGCTGTGGAACGCGGACACCACCACGGTCACCTTCCGCTACGTGTTCCCGGACGGACCGGGGGCCTCGACAGACACCACGCTGCTGTCCCTCGCGCTCGAGACGCCCGTCGTCCCGGAGCAGCCCGCCGAGGACACCGCGCCCGTCGGCGACACGACGGCCGCGGCGGATGCGGCCGTCGTCCCCGACGCGGCAGCATCCGCTCCGGCACCGGCTGACGCAGAGCCCGCTCCGGCCGAGCCC
>NZ_SSDO01000175.1:0-415 GCF_004794395.1 Microbacterium sp. K41
CGGGCCCGCCGCGACGTGGTGGGTGGACGGCACGCCCGCGCATCTCGCCGCCGCCGCGCGTGCCTCGGCGCGGCGTCTCGGACTCGACGCGCTCCCGCTCTACCAGCACCACCGGCCCGACGTGCGCGTGCCCTATGCGGACTCGATGGGGGCCCTGCGGCAGCTGGTGGACGACGGGGTCGTGGTGCGGGTCGGGGTGTCGAACGTCGACGTTGCGCAGCTCGACCTCGCCCGGGGCGTCCTCGGCGACGCGCTCGTGAGCGTGCAGAACGAGTACAGCTTCCTGGAGCGGTCGAGCGAGCCCGTGCTGCGGCGCTGCGAGGAGCACGGCCTGGCGTTCCTCGCGTGGGGTCCGCTCGGCGGCATGCGCCAGGCGAAGGCGCTCGGCGGGGCGGCGGCGCCCGTGCCCGTGGCC
>NZ_SSDO01000176.1:0-309 GCF_004794395.1 Microbacterium sp. K41
CGGCGACCTCGCCAACGGCGCCTCGATCGCGGCGTCCGACTGGGCCGACCTGGAGCAGCGCGCCGCCCGGTTCGCCGCCGCGCTCGCCTCCGTCCGGGACTGACGCTCCCCCACCTCCGGGCCGTTTGGTATACCAGAGGTATGCGGATGCGGCGGGGCGTGCTCTGGGCGGCCCTCGCGGGGGTCGCCCTGCTCACCTCGGCGTGCACGGCGACCACCGCCACGCACCCGACCGCACCCACCACGGAGGCCCCGATGACCGACACCACGCCCGCCCCGCGCGACGCCACGTCCGCCCTGCTCGACGCC
>NZ_SSDO01000177.1:0-10518 GCF_004794395.1 Microbacterium sp. K41
AGCTGACGGTTGCCCGCGCTCACCTGCTGCGCGCCGTTCGCGAGGGTCTGGGCGCCGCTCGCGAGCTGCGCCGTGCCGTCGGCGAGCTGGGCGGTGCCGTCGGCGAGGGCGGAGCTGCCCGACGCGGCGGTTCCGGCGCCGTCGGCGAGCTGGCTCGCGCCGTCGGTCGCCGACACGAGGCTGTCGCGGATGTCGCTCAGCCCGGTGAGCAGCCGTTCGGCGGCCTCGCTGCCGACCATCTCGGCGACGGAGCTGCGGATCTTCTCGACCGCCTGCGTGCCCATGGAGGAAGCGAGGTAGTTGTTGGCGTCGTTGGTCTCCAGCTCGATGCGCGCCTGGTGCGGGTCGGTGCCCGCGGCCGAGGTGAGGGCGGCGGAGAAGTCCGACGGGATAGTGACGGTGAAGTCGACCGTGCCGTGGCGCAGTGCGTCGGCGGCCTCGTCGGCGGTCATCCGCTGCCAGTCGAACGCGTTGCCGTCGAGGAGGTTCTCGGCCACCTCATCGCCGTAGTTCACGGTCTCGCCGGTCGCGGGCTCCGTGCCCGTCGTGGGGGCGGGGGCGCCCTCGTCGTCGACCACGAGGGCCACGGGCACCTCGGGGAACTTGGCGTACGGGTCCTGGTTGGCCCACAGGTACAGGCCGCCGTAGAGGATGGGCACGCAGACCAGGGCGACCAGGGCGAGGATGCCCATCCGGCTGGCGGTGAGACGCCGGAGCTCGGCGGCGATCATGGACGGGACCTTCATCGCGCGTCTCCTCTCTCTTCGGCCTCGGGTTCGGGTGCGGGCGCGGGCGCCGGCTCGGACGGGGGCGCGGGTGCGTGCTCGGGCTCGGGTGCGGCCTCGAGCTCAGGTTCGGCCTCGGGTTCGGCCTCGGGTTCGGGTGCTGGCTCGGCCTCGGGTGCGGGGTCGGGTGCGGCGAGGACCAGCGGCTCGACGGGGCCGGAGGCGTTGACGGCGTCGAGCTCGTGCATGCGCTCGAGGGCCACGGCGGCTGAGCCCCCGACGATCACGAGCATCGCGTAGCCGCGGTCGGCGAACTCGCCCGCGATGCGCCACCAGCCGTCCGGGCTTCCGCCGTGGCGGTCGGGGGCGACGAGCACGATGCCCTCCACACCGCGCCGCAGGACTGCGAGCTCGCACAGCAGGCGCACGCGCGCGGCAGGGTCGATGTTCCCGATGGGGACCGACGCGAGCTCCTCGAACCCGAGTCGCGCGAGCCAGCGCCGCGCGTGCAGCGGGGTAGCACCGGCCCCGGCGAACATCAGCTCCTCGCCCACGACCCCCGCGAGCGTGATGTCGGGGTGGGGGTCGCTGACGTCGGGGGCGTCGACGAGGGCGACGCGGTGGCGCAGGTCTTTGGCGTCGCTCGCTCCGTCGATGCTCACCCGCCCGCTGTCGGGGCGCATGCGCCCGCTCGCGATGAGGCCGAGCACGGTGGGCCGTTGCTCGGTCTCGGCGAGGGCGTAGCGCACGGCCCCCGTGTGGAACTCCAGACTCGTGACCGGGAGCGCCTGGCCGTTGCGGCCCTTGCTCACCTCGTGCAGGGCGATTCTCATGCGCGGACCTCCTGCCCGGTCGCGGCGAGCTCCGGGTGGTCGGAGAGCAGCTCGTCGACCTCACGCCACGACAGCCCGGCGATGCTCAGGACCGCGCGCACGGCGAGGTCGCCCGTGGCGGGGTCGGCGGCCTCGGTGCGCGAGACGACGGTGCGGGCGATCTCTTCGATGAGCCGCGCCAGCGTCGGTCCGCTCAGGTCGGTGCGGAAGCTGCCGGCGTCCTGCCCCGACCGCACCAGGGCCGCCAGGGTGTCGCGAAGGGGGGAGAGCGCCGCGGCCGTGTGGGTGACGTGCGCCTCGTCGAGGGCGAGGGCCGCGGCGACCTGCACGTGCACGGCCTCCCGCCACAGCAGGGAGGCGAGGCGGGCGAGGGCGAGACGGGGGTCGGCGTCGTCGACGGAGGCGGCGATGGCGTTGAAGCGCTGCGCGCCGCTGGAGACGAGTTCGCGGATCAGTGCCTCGCGGTCGTCGAAGTGGCCGTAGAGCGTGCGGCGCGACAGGCCGGCGCTGCGGGCGATGGCGTCGATCGAGGCGTGCGGGTCCAGGGCGAGGGCGGCGCGGGCGGCGGCGAGGATGCCGGCGCGGTTCTCCACGGCGTCGCGGCGGGGGGCACGGGTGGTCATGCATCCAGGATACTTTTCATGCACAAGGTTGTGCAAGATAGTATCTCGGATATTGGTCGCTACGGCCGCGCTGACATGTCGGTCCTTCCCATTTCAACTGTGTTATGTTACGCGTTGCGCTCGGGCGCGGATTCAGGGGGGCCCTGTGGATCGGAGCGAATCCGACGGCAGCGGTGTCCGAGGAGGCGGGGGGAACCGCCATGACGGAGAGGGGTGCGGTGTGCCTGGGATGGACAGTCCGCTGGAGCGGCGGACGATGAGGGACGACGTGTACGACCGATTGCGCGAAGCGATCGTGACGGGCGAGCTGCGACCGGGGGAGCGGCTGCGGGATCACGAGCTCGCCGACGCTCTCGGGACCTCGAAGACGCCCGTGCGGCATGCGCTCGACCGCCTTGCCGAGCTGGGCCTCGTGGACATGCAGCGCAATCGCTTCACCCGGGTCGCTCCGATCGACCTCGACGACGTGCGCGACGCGATCGCCCTGTTCGGCGACGTCTGGATCGGCTCGGTGCGACACGCCACCCCGGTCATGGGCGACGATGACGTGACCTATCTGTCGGAGCTGCTGGAGGACATGACGTCCGCCGTGGATGCGTCCGACGTCGCCGCGTTCAGCGCCGCCCTGCGCACGATCGCGGTGGCGTACGCGCGCATCGAGGGAAACGCCACGCGCTCGAACGTGATCGAGTTCCTCGGCCCGCAGATCCGTCGCTTCAGCGCGCAGGCGAGGGGCGACTTCGACTTCGCGGCACTCCGCTCGGCCACCGCCGGGATCGGTCTCGCCATGACGCAGCGCGACGCGGTCGGCACGCGCGCCGCTCTCATCACCCTGTTCGACACCGTGCTCCCGGCGGTCATCGACCGCGCCGAGGAGCGCAGCCGCCACGTGGACGTGCCGCCGGCCGA
This sequence comes from Microbacterium sp. K41, assembly GCF_004794395.1. Classification (NCBI taxonomy): domain Bacteria; kingdom Bacillati; phylum Actinomycetota; class Actinomycetes; order Micrococcales; family Microbacteriaceae; genus Microbacterium; species Microbacterium sp. K41. Next base: position 3,091 of record NZ_SSDO01000177.1, read on the forward strand.
CGCCTGACACGACGAAGGGGCGCTCCACGTGGAGCGCCCCTTCGCCGTGACCGTGCTCAGTCGGTGCCGGAGTCGAAGGCCGCGCGCTCCGATGCCGTGTCCACCGCATCGGCCAGCGTCTCGTCGGCCTCGGAGACCGAACCCTCGACGGCGCCCGTGATCTCGGCGGACTCGCCCGCGGTCACGCGACCGACGAGCTCGCCCGTGGCGCCGCCGACGAGGCCGAGTCCCGCGTACTGCTCGAGGCGTGCGCGCGAGTCGGCGATGTCGAGGTTGCGCATCGTGAGCTGACCGATGCGGTCGACCGGACCGAACGCGGCGTCGCCGACGCGCTCCATCGACAGCTTCTCCGGGCCGTACGACAGGTTCGGGGAGACCGTGTCGAGGATCGTCCAGTCGTCGCCGCGGCGCAGGCGGATCGTGACCGTGCCGGAGATCGTCGAGCCGACCCAGCGCTGGATGGACTCGCGCAGCATGAGCGACTGCGGCTCGAGCCAGCGGCCCTCGTACATGAGGCGGCCGAGGCGGCGGCCCTGCTCGTGGTAGGTCGCGAGGGTGTCCTCGTTGAGGATGCCGTTGACCAGGCGCTCGTACGCGATGAAGAGCAGCGCCATGGCCGGGGCCTCGTAGATGCCGCGCGACTTCGCCTCGATGATGCGGTTCTCGATCTGGTCGCTCATGCCCAGCCCGTGACGTCCGCCGATCGCGTTCGCCTCCATCACGAGCGCCACCGGGTCGGCGAACTCGACGCCGTTGATCGCGACGGGACGGCCGCCCTCGAACGTGACCGACACGTCCTCGGACTCGATCGCGACGGACGGGTCCCAGAACTTCACGCCCATGATCGGGTCGACGGTCTCCAGCGACACGTCCAGGTGCTCCAGCGTCTTCGCCTCGTGCGTCGCGCCCCAGATGTTCGCGTCGGTCGAGTACGCCTTCTCGGCGGAGTCGCGGTACGGGAAGTCGTGGGCGACGAGCCAGTCGCTCATCTCCTTGCGTCCGCCGAGCTCGGTCACGAAGTCGGCGTCGAGCCACGGCTTGTAGATGCGCAGTCGCGGGTTGGCCAGCAGGCCGTAGCGGTAGAACCGCTCGATGTCGTTGCCCTTGTAGGTGGAGCCGTCGCCCCAGATGTCGACGCCGTCCTCGCGCATCGCGCGCACCAGGAGCGTGCCCGTCACGGCGCGGCCCAGGGGCGTGGTGTTGAAGTAGGTCTTGCCGCCGGAGCGGATGTGGAACGCGCCGCACGACAGCGCGACGAAGCCCTCCTCGACCAGCGCGGTCTTGCAGTCGATCAGCCGGGAGGCCTCGGCGCCGTACTCCAGCGCGCGGCCGGGGATCGATGCGATGTCGTCTTCGTCGTACTGCCCCAGGTCGCCCGTGTAGGTGAACGGCACCGCACCCTTGTCGCGCATCCAGGCGACGGCGACGGAGGTGTCGAGTCCTCCGGAGAAGGCGATGCCGACGCGCTCGCCGACGGGCAGGGACTGGAGGACCTTGGACATGCCTTCCAGTCTATCGGCGGGCGGCGTGTCGCCTTTCCGTGCGTCAGATCAGGCGTACCTGCACACCGAGTGCCGCCCGCCAGTCCCAGCACCCGCCCGCGGGTGGCGTCGAGCGCATCGCCGTGCGCCGGGTTCTGGTCGTGGACGGCCACGCCGGGGCTTGGCGTCCGAAGTCCTCTTCCCGTGCCAGAGTGGGGCCGGAGGTGCGTATGGGTGGAGCGATCCTGTGGGGAGCCGTCGCCGCGGCGCCGCTGTTCGTCGGTGCGGTCCTGGCCCTGCTGCGCACCTGGCCGCCGCGCTGGCTCGGCATCGTGCTCGGCTTCGGCGCGGGCGCCCTCATGGCCTCCATCGCGTTCGAGCTGTGGGAGGAGGGGCTGGACCGCGGCGGACCGCTCCCTCTCGTGGCCGGTGTCGCGCTCGGCGCCCTCAGCTACTACGTCGCCGCCCGCATCCTCGACGCCCGCGCCGCCCGCACGAAGGGGCAAGCCGGGGGCGGGCAGCTCGCCGTCGGCGCTCTGCTGGACGGCATTCCCGAGCAGCTCGTGCTCGGCATCGGTCTGGCCTCGGGGGAGCCGGTGAGCATCGCGCTCGTGGTCGCCATCCTGGTGTCGAACCTGCCGGAGTCGATCGGGTCCGCCGCCGACCTGCTCGACGGCGGGATGGCGAAGTCGCGCGTGCTGCTGCTGTGGCTGGGGGTCGCGGTGGCGTGCGCCGCCGCCACGGTCGCCGGGTTCGCCCTCGCCAGTGTGACCGGCGACGTGTTCCGCTCCGGGACGAGCGGCTTCGCGGCCGGCGCGCTGCTGGTCATGCTCGTGGACTCGATGGTGCCCGAGGCGCAGTCCAAGGCCAAGGAGTCGACGGGGCTCGCGACCGTGCTCGGCTTCGCGCTCGCCGCGGGGCTCGCCTTCGCGTCCTGACGCGGGGTCAGACCTTCGGGGTGCGGCTGTCGCGCTGCACGCTGCGGCCCGACATCGTCTCGATGTGCAGCAGCAGGGCCAGGTCGCGGTCCTCTCCGGCCCACGGGTGCACGCGGGCCGAGATGCCGGCCGCATCCTCCTCGGGCGCGCGCGACAGGGTGCCGTGCATCAGCACGCTCCACGCCGTGGCGCCCAGCGGGTCGTGATAGTCGACCTCGAACGCGACCGCCGCCGGCACCGTCGTCACGGCGGCCAGCAGCCCCTCCGCCGAGGTGCGCAACAGGATGTCGCGGCCGGACAGGGCGTAGTTGACCGGGTGGATGTGCACGCGGCCGTCGTGCAGGAAGCCGATGCGGCCGACCGTGGTGGTGGTCAGCAGTTCGTAGGACTGATCGGGCTCGAGCTCTCGGATCATGCGGATGCTCCCTCCGTCTGGCGCCAGTGTAGCCAGCGGCCGGTGGATGTTCGAGGGCCCATCGCCCGGACCGGACGAGGCTCCTTCGTTCGGCCCGGCTTCGTTCAGCCCGGCCAGGCGCGCAACTCGGCCGTGAGCTGCGCGAAGTACTCGGGTGGACCGGCCTCGGCGAACCACAGCCAGAGCTCCGCGGCGTGGATCGGGAACCACGCCCGCACCGCCGCGGGGTCGGCGCCGTACCCCTCGATCAGCGCATCGGCCGAGCGGGGATCCTTGCGCGCGGCGCCCCATGCCGCGCGGGACAGCTCGCGCACCGGATCGCCCGCGTGCGCGGCCTCCCAGTCGACGACACCGGTGATGCGGCCGTCCGCCGCGAGCACGTTGCCGTCGGTCCAGTCCCCGTGGCAGAAGACGACGCCGGCCGAGGGCGGGATCGCCAGGGGAAGGGCAGGACCGTCTGCGGCGCGGTACCGGGCGATGATCGCGGCGTCGTCGGGCGCGGGCGGCAGGTCATCCGGGGCGACGAGGTCGTGCAGCCGCCGGAGGAGGACGGCCGACGCCCGCAGTGCGGCGAGCCGCGTGTCCGCATCACCCTCGTCCAGCCGGGCGCCGGGCAGCTCGGTCATCAGGATCACTCCGGCGCGCTCCTCCACGACCTGTGGCACCGGCAGCCCCGAATCCGCGAGGGCACGCAGCGCGCGCACCTCGGTGTCGTGACGCGCCGGGTCGGACAACCGCTTCTCGACCAGCCGGCGCCCGTCGCGCTCGACCAGTCGCACCGTCCCGACCGCACCCTGCCGCATCCCGCCATCCTCGCAGCACCCCGACGGAGCCGACCGGTGGCGGCGCGGATGCTGCTCGCCCTCGCCGGCTGAGGTCACTCGAAGCCGGGGTAGTCCTGCAGCTTCTCCTGGAACTCGGCACGGTCTGCCTCGCTCAGTACGGCGCTCGCGATCACCACGAGCTGCAGGCCCTCCAGTGGCTCGCCGGTGCGGGCGCTCTGCGCCTCCCGCGAGGTGCGGAAACCGCCGTCGACGTCGTTCGACAGGTCGTAGATGTTGGCGTAGAACCGCAGCGGATCCGGGTAGTTCTCGGTGTAGTACTCCCAGGTGGTCTGCGTGCGCGGGTCGTCGCTGCCGTAGAGCTTCGCGATCATCGACGGGTCGATGCCCGAGTTCGCCGGGTCGTTGAACGCGTACAGATCCCACAGCCCGTGGTCGAGCACGACCTCGTTCACCACGCGCATGACCTCGAGCTTGCGGTCGTAGTCCTGCACCGGCTCGTTCGTCGCCCACGCGGCCGTCGTGAACTCGTACAGCATCGACTCGCCGCCGTAGCCGTTGCGCTCAGGCCGCAGGTCTTCCGCGCCCACCTGCGTCCACGTGTAGCCGAACTCGTCCGTGAGCCGGGCGCGCACATCCGCGAACAGCTCGTCGGCCGTGGCCCGCACCTCCTCCAGCGACTGCTGCGACAGCGCCTGCTGGGGGTCGGTGCCCTTGATGCCCGGATACCCCTCCGCGTGCCGCTGCTCCGCGGTCTTCACGCCCTCGTAGTCGCCCGAGGCGGACGTGCGCAGGGCGCTCAGCGCGCCGACGGTCGCCACGTTCAGCAGCACCGTCACCACCAGGGCGATCGCGCCGAGCCGTCGTGCACCCGGGGAGAACAGCGCCGCGACCACGACGCCGAGCACCACCAGCTGCAGGGCGAGGAACGTGACCCCGTACAGGAGGTCGGTGCCGCCGCCGGCCAGCACCCCGAGCAGGGTCAGGGAGAACAGGATCGCCGCGACGAGGGCGATCCAGCCGAACGCGGAGCCCGGGGTGCGCTTCTCGTCGACCGGTGCCCCGGGCAGCGGCGGAGGTGTGAGGTCGGGCTGTCGCCGCTTGGCCCCCGCATACCCGCCGGGGGGAGGGACGGGCGGCGCACCCTCGGCCCCGCCCACGTAGCGGGCGCGCTGACGCTCGTTGTCGCTCACCATGGCTTGTCCGTTCCCGAGCCGCCCGGATCGTCGCCCTGCTGCTGGTCGCGCTCCTGCGTGCCCTGGTTGAGCTTGTCCTGGAGGTCTTGCAGCTTGTCGTCGGACGGCTGCGGCCGCTCCTCCTGCTCCTGCTCCTCAGGCTCCTGCGGCTGCTGCTCCTGTTCCTGCTCCTGCTGCTTCTGCTTGAGCCGGTCCTCCGCGCCGTCGAGGGTGTCGGACATGTCGCGCTGCGGGTCGGGCGACTGCTGCTGCGCCTCCTCGCTGCGGCACTCCTCCGGCGTCTCCACCGTGAGCGTGAGGGCCTCGCCGTAGAGCTCCGCGGCCGCGGCACCGTCGCCGTCCGCCCTGGCCGCATCGCCCATCCGCTCCACGACCAGCGCGAGGTTGATGCGCACCGCGCACACCTCCAGTCCGGTGGCGAGGTCGAGCGCCCGCTCCAGCTCCGCTCTGGCCGCCGGCAGCTCCTCCGCACCGGCGAGGGCGGTGCCGATGTTGTACGGCGCCTTGTACGGCTCGAACCAGTTCAGGAACTCCTGGCCGCGGGCGGCGGACTCCGACCCGGCGAAGTCGTCGACCACGTACGACGTGATCGACTGGTGCGCGAACGCGTACATGCTCAGGATCTTGCCCACCACGAGCAGTGCGGCGAGAGTGAGCGGCAGCGTGCCGATGGCCACCCAGCGGCGGATGCGGCGGCGGCGTCGGTGGGACCGCAGCAGCGCGGCGGCCGTGTCGTCGTGCGCGGTCATGCGCCGCCTCCGTCTCTCGCGGGTGCGGGGTCGACGGAGTCGCGACGGCGGGCGGGTGCGAGTCCCCGAAGCCGCGCGATGAGCGTGGTCGCCCGCAGCAGCTCGACCCCGAGGAGCGCGAGCAGCACGAGCGCCGCGATCCAGTACAGCTCTGTGACGTTGCCGACCTCGCCCGATTCGGCGTAGCTGGTCGTGGTCGACGGCGCCTCCGGCAGCACGGGCTCGGTGTCGGCGGTGCGGTGCTGGTACTCCACGCCCAGCTGCTCGGCCACGGTCTGCAGGTTCTGCTCGTCGATCACCGACAGCGCGTCCGAGCCCTCGTACTGGATGTACTCGCCCTCGCCGCCGCTCACGCCACCGCTCGTCACCCGCATCGGACCGCCCTCCGCGGTGCCGTAGCCGAACACCGCCCCCGCATCCGTGTACTTCGCGCTCTTGTCGAACGACTCGGGCGTGGTGCCCGTGGTCTGCTCGCCGTCGCCGAGGTAGAACACCATGCGCGACCGGTCCGGCGAGGCCTCGGCGGCGGAGCGCAGCGTGTCCTCCAGCAGCCCGGCGGCGACCCCGATCGAGCTGCCGCGCGACTGGCTGGTGACCTCGGGGCGCAGCACGTCGAGCGAACCGATCAGCGCGGTGGTGTCGGTGGTCAGCGGCATCCGCAGCTGGGCGGACGCGTCGGAGGTGATCATCGCGAACCGTGCCCCCGGGTACTGCGCGACCAGCTCGCGCACGTCGGCGCGCACCCCGTCGAGCCGCGGAGAGCCCTCGTCCCAGTCCTCTGCGACGATGCTGGCGGTGGTGTCGACCACCAGCACGACGTCGGTGTCGGTCGCGAGGGTCTGGGTCGCGCCGCCGGGGATGCCAGGGCGCAGCAGCATCGCGAAGCACGCGAGCACCATCAGCAGTCGCAGGGCCCACAGCGAGCGGTGCGCGGCGATCGCACGGCGGTCGGTCACGCGCTCGCCGCCGGCCCGGGGTGCGCGCACCAGCATCCACACCGCGGCGGCGGCCACGGCACCGCACAGCAGCACCACGAGGATCAGGGGGAGGACGGGCTGGAAGATCACAGTCGCACCCTCCACGCCAGCAGCACGAAGCCGAGCGCCACGACCGACAGCACCGCGATCCACAGGTTCGGGGCGTCGGTCCACACCACCTGCGCCTCACCGCGCAACGCCGTCGCGTCCTGCTCCTGCACCTGGTCGACGATGTCCGACACGGTCGTGGTGTCGCGCAGACCGAAGGCCGCGCCGCCGGTGGCCTCGGCGGCGGCGGTCAGCTCGGCGCTCACCCCGGCGTCCTTGCCCTCGACCGGGTTGATCGCGAAAACCCGCACGCCGTTCGACGCGGCGTACGCCGCCGCCTCCTGCAGCGTCACGATCGAGGCGCCGTTCACCTCGTTGTCCGTCGCGAAGATCACCGACCGCGACCGGTCGTCGTCGGGATGGTCGAAGCCCATCGCGCACGCCGCCAGACCGTCGCCGATCAGCGAGGCGCCGTCGCCGTTGAGGGTCCCGACCCAGTGCTCGGGGATGCGGTCGACGTAGTCGAAGCTCGACACCATGCTCGTCAGGTGCTCGCGGATGAAGTCGTAGTCGTCGGTCAGGGGGAAGATCTGCACGGGAGAGCTGTTGAAGATCGTCAGCCCGATGCGCTCGCCCTCGAAGCCGTCCAGCAGCTCCTCGAACACCGACAGCACCTCGACGTCGACCTCGCTCATCGACCCCGACACGTCGAGGCACAGCATGATGTCGCGGCTGCTGTTGACCGGCTGGATGGTCTGCGCGGCCATGGGCCTCGCGGCCACCACGCCGGCCGCGAGCGCCGCGACCGCGCCGAGCGCCAGGATCCCCGACAGCGCGAGCAC
>NZ_SSDO01000018.1:0-4156 GCF_004794395.1 Microbacterium sp. K41
CCTGGCCGATGCGCACCGCGCGGCGTCCGTGCGCCAGGAGGCAGTGCGGCGACCCGATCGCGCGGGCGGCGCCGAGCGTGGCCGCCTCGTACACGCGGACGCCGATCGACGGCACCACCGCGTGGACGAGGGCCTCGAAGGCCGCGTAGGCCTCCGGGTTCACGGCCATCGCCTGGGTGTGGGCGAAGACGAAGCCGTCCTCGGCGATGTCGCTGTCGTACATGGCGGCGACGAGTCCTTCGGCGGTGGCCGCCATCGGGGTGCGGATGATCATGTCGACTCCCTCGTCCGGGCCCGCCGGAGGGGCGTCGACCCGCATCACCCGGAAGGATACGCCCGACTGCGCACCGCGGGTAGGGCCGCGGAGCCGTCCCTCTCCGGCGGGCGTACCATCGAAGGATGACCGAGAAGACGCCGCGCAACGCCGAGCAGGAGACCGCGCCCGTGCTGCAGCCGCTCCCCGCCGCGCTCGAGGTGCTCGACGGGGATGCCGTCGGCTTCTGCAGCAACGGCGTCTGCCACCTCCCCGCGCCGTCGACGCGGTAGGCGACAGACGCCGTCACACCCGAGCGGTGTCAGTGGCCCCCGTGGCCGGCCTCACCGGCATCGTCGGCGGGCTTGCGCACGAACGGGCTGAGCGCCACCGCCGCGAGCGAGATGATCGCCGCGATGAGGAACGCCATGCGTGCACCGGGTGCCCCCGCGACCGCCCGCGACAGACCCTCGTCTTCTCCCGCGTGCAGGATCGCCGAGTACGTGACCGTGAGCAGCGCGACTCCGGCCGCACCGCCCACCTGCTGCAGCGTGTTGAGGACGGCCGAGCCGTGCGAGTACAGCGACCGGTGCAGCGAGCCCAGCGACGAGGAGAACAGCGGGGTGAACGACATGGCGAGTCCGACCGACATGGCCGCCTGCACGATGATGAGCAGCCACCACACGGTGTGCTCGCCCACGGTGGAGTAGAAGAACAGTGCCGCCGAGACCAGGACGGTGCCGGGGATGAGCAGCGGGCGCGTGCCCTTCGCGTCGTACACGCGGCCCATCACCGGACCGAGCAGGCCCATCAGGACGGAACCCGGGAGCAGGATCAGCCCCGACTCCAGCGCCGTGAGACCCGCCACGTTCTGCAGGTACTGCGGGAGCAGGGTGAGCGTGCCGAACATCGACAGCGCCAGGATGGTCATGATGATCACCGCGAGCGAGAAGTTGCCGACGCGGAACACCCGGAGGTCGAGCAGCGCGTCGTCCACGCGCTGCAGCACGAGCTGACGCCACACGAACAGCGCGAGCGACACGGCGCCGACCGACAGCGCGATCACGCCTGCCGTGCCGCCCGAGCCGCCCTCGCCGCCGAACTGGCTGAGTCCGAACACGATGCCGCCGAAGCCGAGCGCCGCGAGCGGGATCGACAGCACGTCGAGCGGAGCCTTGCGGGTCTCGCCCAGGTTCGTCATCCACTTCACGCCCATGCCGAGCGACACGAGGGCGATGGGCAGCACGATCGCGAACAGCGCCCGCCAGTTGAACGCATCGAGCACGGCGCCGGCGAGCGTCGGGCCGATGGCGGGGGCGAGCGAGATCACGAGGCCGACCCGGCCCATCATGCGGCCGCGCGACTGCGGCGGCACGACGTTCATGATCGTCGTCATCAGCAGCGGCATCATGATGCCGGTGCCCGCGGCCTGGATCACCCGGCCGACCAGCAGCACCGAGAAGCCGGGCGCGACCAGCGCGACCAGGGTGCCCAGCGAGAAGGCCGTCATCGCGGCGATGAAGACCTGACGGGTCGTGAAGCGCTGCAGGATGAAGCCGGTCGTCGGGATGACGACCGCCATGGTGAGCATGAAGGCGCTCGTGAGCCACTGCCCGAGCTCGGGCGGGATGCCCAGGTCGGTGTTGAGGTGCGGGATCGCGATCCCCATCGTGGTCTCGTTGAGGATGGCGACGAAGGCCGCGACGAGCAGGAGCCAGATCACGCGCATGTCGCGGCGGGGGATCTCACCGCTCTGTGCGGGAGGCGTCGAGATGGAGCCGGTATCGACGGCAGACATGGGCGGCCTCCAGGGCATCGAGGGGGAAGGAAGGCGCGAGAGTTCGCAGGAGTCACTCAGCGTAACGGGTGCCGCGGACATTTCATTCCGATCCCTGCGATATCCGCTCAGGGCGGAGATCCGCGGGCGGCGACGTCGGCGCCCGTGGGTACGCTTGCGCCATGAGCATGGGCGGTATGGGCGGCGGGCCACGGGCCGGGTTCCGCGGGGTCGACGAGGAGGCCCAGCGCCGCCAGAACGCCGAGGCTCCGCGCATCGAGGGCCTGGGCAGCCGCGTGGTCGCGCTGTTCAGCGCCTACCGGTGGCGCATCCTCGTGACGGGCGTGCTGGTGGTCGTGGGAGCGGGCATCGCGGTCATCCCGCCGTTGCTGGTGCAGCGCATCTTCGACGACGCACTCTTCCCGGTCGACGGCGGCGGCCCTCACCTGCAGCTGCTGGCCTGGCTCGTGGGCGCGATGGTCGCCCTGTTCCTGCTCTCGGCCGGACTCGGCGTCGTGCAGACGTGGCTCACCGCGACCGTCGGCAACAGCGTCACGGGCGACCTGCGGGTGCGCCTTTTCGAGCACCTGCAGGCGATGGAGCTCGGGTTCTTCACCCGTACCAAGACCGGGGTCATCCAGTCGCGCCTGCAGAACGACGTCGGCGGGGTGTCCGGCGTGCTCACCAACACCGTCACGAGCATCCTCGGCAATGCCGTCACCGTGATCGCCTCGCTCGTCGCGATGATCCTGATCGACTGGCGTCTCACCCTGATCGCGGTCGTGCTGATGCCGTTCCTCGTGCTCGTCCAGCGCCGCGTCGGCCAGGTGCGGGCGCGCATCGCGGGGGAGACGCAGGAGTCGCTGTCGGAGCTCACGTCGATCACGCAGGAGACGCTGAGCGTGTCGGGCATGCTGCTCTCCAAGGCGTTCAACCGGCAGCGCACCGAGTCGGAGCGCTACCAGGCGGAGAACCGCAACCAGGTGGTCCTCCAGGTGCGCCGCGCGATGAGCGGTCAGGGCTTCTTCGCGGTCGTGCAGGTGATCATGGCCAGCGTCCCCGCCGTCATCTATCTCGTGTCCGGGTTCTTCATCGCGGGCGGCACCGGTGCCATCACCGCCGGCACCATCGTGGCGTTCACGACCGTGCAGGCCCGGCTGCTCATGCCGCTGATGGGGCTCATGCGCGTCTCGCTCGACCTGCAGACGTCGTCCGCGCTGTTCGCGCGCATCTTCGAGTACCTCGACCTGGTGCCCGAGATCACCGACGCGCCCGACGCGATCACGGTCGACCGGGCGCCGGGGCCGCGCGGTCGCGTGGAGTTCGCCGACGTGGTGTTCCGCTACCCGGATGCCGCGCCCGACGCCCGACCCACGCTGCATGGCGTGTCGTTCGTGGCGGAGCCGGGGCAGCACGTGGCGTTCGTCGGGCCGTCCGGGGCGGGCAAGACCACGATCATCTACCTCGCACCGCGCCTGTACGAAGCCACGGAGGGCACCGTCCTGTTCGCCGGCGCCGACGTGCGCACGCTGCGGCAGGAGTCGATCATCGACGACGTGGGCATCGTGTCGCAGGAGACCTACCTCTTCCATGCGACCATCCGCGAGAACCTCCTCTACGCCAAGCCGGACGCGACCGAGCAGGAGCTGATCGCCGCCTGCACCGCGGCCAACATCCACCACATCATCAGCGGGTTCGAGAAGGGCTACGACACCGTGGTCGGCGAACGCGGCTACCGGTTGTCCGGCGGGGAGAAGCAGCGGATCGCGATCGCGCGCGTCCTGCTCAAGGACCCGCCGGTGCTGCTGCTCGACGAGGCGACCTCGGCGCTCGACACCGTGTCGGAACGCGTGGTGCAGGAGGCGCTGGACGAGGCGGCGAAGGGACGCACGACCCTCTCGATCGCGCACCGGCTGTCCACTGTCATGGGCGCCGACGTGATCCACGTGATCGATGCCGGCCGCATCGTCGAGTCCGGCACGCACGCCGAGCTGCTGGCGCAGGGCGGGCTCTACGCCGAGCTCGCGGCGCAGCAGGTGGCGGCCTCGCGCGTGCTCACCGTCGAGGCGGAGATCGAGGAAGACGACGCGGGGGAGCCCGCGACCGGGGGCGTGCGGGCGGCGCTC
>NZ_SSDO01000178.1:0-3657 GCF_004794395.1 Microbacterium sp. K41
CCTCCACCGCCGCATCCGCTCCCCGCAGCGCGACCCCGGCCTCGCTCGCCGCAGGCCCGACCGGGTCCACGAGCAGCGCCGTGCGCGTCACGCCGCCGCTGACCGTGACCGTGCACTCCAGAACCCGTCCGATCCAGCGCGAGAGCGCGCCGCGCGCCTCCTCGCCGCGCCGGTACCGGATCCCCGTGTCGAGGTCGACCACCGACAGCACGATCGACTCTCGGCCCTCTCCCTCATCGTGCTCGGTCACCTCGATCCGATGCCCGAGCGGGAGCGCGACCTGACCGGCGAACACGAGCATCCTGTCCATTCCCCCACCCTACGAAACCGCCACCGGACCCGACAGACACCCCGGGCGAAAACCTCTTCGCAACTTTCTTTGTCCCCCAAATGGCGGACACGGCGATTAAGCGATATTCTGCTCTTCGTAGCGGGGGCTACAGGCTGAGGAACTGGGGAATCAGCCGTCGAGAGCAGCGGAAGTTTCGCCGCCTCCCCAACCGTCCGGGAAGGACGGTGAGCCCTCTCGACAGCACCGTGCTGGGGCGGTCCGGTCGAGAGGGCATACCCCGCGCCACGGCGCCCCACATCCTCGCCCGTCAGCCGTCCCCGACTAGCCGTCGGCAAGGCCGCGGTCAACCCCGGCCCGCACACGCCGCCGCGGGGCTAGCGTCGCCCCCCATGACGACCGTGTTCCGAACGACTCGCGCCCCGCGTCGGACGGGAGGCACCCGCGGGGCCTTCACCGCTCCCGCGGCGCCTCTCGTCCCACCGGCGCGTTCCACAGGCTCGGCGCCCGCTCACCGCGCGCACCCGGGCGACGCCGCGCGTGCCGCATCGCCCTACAGCACGTCGTCGTCAGCGTCGGCGTCGTCGAGGTCGTCGTCGTCCAGTGGCACCTCGTGCCGCTGCTCGGCCGCATCGGCCGGGTCGGCCTCGACCGAGTGCACGTCCGGCTCACCGGTCGTCGTCACCTCCGGGTCGTCCGGCACCTCCAGATCGGGCCGCTCCTGCTCCTGCAGGTCGGCTTCCGGCTTGACCTCGTCGATCGGCTGGTCGCTCAGGGACATCGCGTCTCCTCTCGTTCGGCGGATGCTCCCACCCTGTAACGCCCGTCGGCCAGCGGCAAGGGGCTTGACGGCTACGCACCCCCTCGCGGAGGCGGCACCGTGACCGGGGGACCCCTCACCGGGCGCGTCCGCATCGGCGTCTCGGGCTGGCGCTACGCCCGCTGGCGGGGCGACTTCTACCCTCGCGGCCTGCCGCAGCGCCGCGAGCTCGAGTACATCGGGGAGCAGTTCCCCTCGGTCGAGCTCAACGGCTCGTTCTACTCGCTGCAACGGCCGGAGAGCTACCGCACGTGGGCGTCGAGCGTGCCGGACGACTTCGTGTTCGCCGTGAAGGGGTCGCGCTACGTCACGCACATGCTGCGCCTGCGCGCGGTCGACCAGGCCCTCGCGAACTTCTTCGCCTCGGGCGTGCTGGCGCTCGGCGAACGGCTCGGGCCGATCCTGTGGCAGCTGCCGGAGCGCCAGAAGTTCGTGCCGGCGCTCCTGGAGTCGTTCCTCGACAGCCTCCCCCGCACCACCGGGGAGGCGCTCGAACTCGCCCGCGGCCACGACGAACGCCTCCGTGACCGCGCGTGGCTCGACATCGACGCCGACCGGCCGCTGCGCTACGCGCTCGAACCGCGCTCCGCCACCTTCGCCGACCCCGCGAGCCTGACGCTGCTGCAGGCGCACGGCACCGCGCTAGTGGTCGCCGACACCGCGGGGCGATGGCCGAGGTTCGACGCGCTGACCGCGGACCACGTGTACATCCGGCTCCACGGCGCGCGCATGCTGTACCACAGCGGGTACACCGGCGCCGAGTTGCGCGAGTGGGCGACGCTCATCCGGGCCTGGGCCGACGGGACGGGCGCCGCGGACGGCCGCCCGCGCGACGTGTTCGTGTACTTCGACAACGACGCCCGCGGTCATGCCCCGCACGACGCCCTGGCGTTGCGCGCCCTCGTGGACGCCCCACCGGCGTGACGGCGAGGCGTCAGCGGTCGCCGACGTGTCCCGGCGCGGTGAGCGACAGCACCCGCTCGACGAACGCCCCGTACTCCTCCATGTAGTGCGCGAGGAAGTCTCTCGTGCCCTCGTCGTGCACCTCGCCGTCCGCACCGAACACCGCGGGCCGGAACGTGATGTACGCCTCCGGCGCGTTCAGCTGCGGGGCGTTGAGGAAGCTCAGCACGCTGCGCATGGACGACTGCATGACGGCCGTGCCGATCGCCCCGGTCGACGCACCGATGATGCCGCTCGGCTTGCGGGCGAACGAGTTGTGACCCCACGGGCGCGAGCCCCAGTCGATCGCGTTCTTCAACGCGCCGGGGATCGACCGGTTGTACTCGGGCGACACGAACAGCAGGCCCTCGGCACTCTCCACCGCGCGCTTGAACTCCGTGACCGCCTCGACCGGCTCGAGCTCGTCGTCGCGGTTGTAGAGGGGAAGGCCGTGGATGGGGATCTCCTCCAGCTCCAGGCTGGGCGGCGCGAGGCGCACCAGCGCCCTCGCGAGGGTGCGATTGATCGAGTCCGACGCCAGGCTGCCGATGAGGTAGCCGATCCGATGGGCCATGGTGAGTCCCCCGTCTCTCCCTGCATTTCCAGGATATCTCCGCGGTGGGGGCTTGCCGCAAGGCCCCACCCCGGGGGCAGAATCGACGGTCTGCGCGCGCTCCGGCGCGTGGAACGCGAAGGAGATTCATGCCCATCGACCCCTTCCACCTCTCCCCCGAGAAACAGGCCAAGACCGCCCCCGCCCTCATCGACGCCGATCGCCGACACCTCCAGCGCATCGCGGCCGAACTCGACGGTCAGCGCGCCGACGTCGCCCGACGGCTCGACGACGTCCGTCGCGTGCGCGCCGGCTCCGGGGGCGCCGCCGTGGACCGCGACCTCGAGATCCGGCGGCTGTCGTCGCGCCTGCGCGTGCTCGAACGCTTCGACATCGACGTGTGCCTCGGCCGCATGACCCCCGCCGACGGCGAGCCCGTCTACATCGGCCGCACCGGGCTCGCCGCGTCCGACGGCACCCGGCTGCTGATCGACTGGCGTGCGCCCGCCGCCGAGCCCTACTTCGCCGCGACGCTGGAGGACCCCCGCGGTCTGATCTCCCGCCGCCGATACCGGTGGACGGACGGCCGCATCAGCGACTACTGGGACGAGGCCCTGACCGCCGACGGCTTCGACGGCGCGGCCTCCCTCGACGACCAGTCCGCGTTCATCGCGAGCCTCGGCACGCACCGCACCGCCCGCATGCGCGACGTGCTGGCGACCATCCAGGCCGACCAGGACGCGATCATCCGCACCCCGTCCCGCGGCGCCCTCGTGGTGGACGGCGGTCCGGGCACCGGCAAGACCGTGGTGGCACTGCACCGCGCGGCCCACCTGCTCTACGCCGAGCCGCACCTCACCGCGAGCGCGGGCGGGATGCTGCTGGTGGGCCCGAACCCGCACTACCTCGCCTACGTGGAAGACGTGCTGCCGAGCCTCGGCGAGGACACCGTGCGGCTGTGCACCCTCCGCGACCTCACCCCGGAAGGCACGACGGCCCCGCCCGAAGCCGACCAGAGGATCGCCGCGCTCAAGGCCGCGCTCGACCCCGAGG